>CBFHAF010000071.1:0-11086 GCA_965653435.1 uncultured Chitinophaga sp. | reverse complement strand
CGGCCAGGGAAAATAATTAACCTAAAATCTGTCAACGTATTTTAGGACTAGTCAGATTCCCATGGAAAAAAGAGCATTTATCTTTCCTGTTCTCCCCATTTTAATATTAACACTACATTACTTAGTTATAAATAATTTTCTTAATTTATAAATAAGTCATATATTGCACACGCATTATCACCTATACCGACAGTTATAACATCTTATACCTATGAAAACCAGATATTTTCTCCCGGCCATCGGCCTTATAGCCGGCTTATGCTTCACCGCCTGCGAAAAGAAGGATCCGTTCAAGGATAACAAAAGCGAAGGCTACATGACCATGAAGCTGGACGGGCAGGAATTAACGGTGACCAAACAGCTGACCGGCAGCCTGCACGACACCACCAGCAATGCGATGCTGGTGGTAAGCGGAATGACCGGCGACAACCAGCTGCTTACGATCAATATTCTTTTTCCGGGCAAACAGTTAAAACCCGGCACCTACTCCCTGGACCTGAACGGTTTCAATTCCATCGGCTGGATGAAATCCCTGGGCTCCCCCGAAAGTTATTCCGCCGACGATCTTACACTTGGCGCGGCTTCCAGTGTAGTGATAGAATCCATCAGCGAAACACGTGCAAAAGGCACCTTCACCGGCCTCCTCATTCATGATGTGGATGAAAGCAAAAAGAAAACCGTTACCGAAGGAAAATTCGACGTAACGGTGTTGAAAATGTACTAAGCTTCTTTATTATACCTAGTCCTATTTATCCCAACTTACCTGACTCTGGTGCCGAGGCATCAAGTAGCAAAATAGAAATGAAAGACAGTTAAAAACGACAGTAGAACAAGTCATTCGTCTTCCGGCGCAACATGACATCAGACAAGCAAAAAGGGCTACCAGTGACGACTGGAAGCCCTTTTTCTTTTATAGTTTCAGATCAGTATAACCTTATTTGATACCGAACACGGCCCTGATCTCCGCGCGCACCTTGATCGTTTTGAAATCGATGTTGGAATCCGGGGCGCCGCCCATGTCTGCAGCAGCAGCTTTGAACGTTCTCACATTAGCCATTTCAGGGCGTACGTCGCTGTACTGGTCGGTATTAAATTCCTGTATCTCGATTACGTTGCCGATCTTTTCATCGATAGCGGCCAGCAGGTATTCTGCCTTGGCTTTCGCGGCTTTCAGCGCGTTGATCTTCACCTGCTTGCGGTATTCTTCCATTTTGCTGCTGGAAAAAGACGCAATGTTCACGCTTTCGATACCTTCTTCATCCACGGCGGCGAGGATGCCGTTGATCTTGTCCAGCCTGTTCAGCTTAAGGCGGTATTGTTTACGCGCCATAAAATCTTCGGGTGTTTTTTTCTTCTTCCACCATTGGTCGTAGTTGTAACCGAACACGTTTTCGATGGTAAAGTTTTCCTTGGCGATGCCGGCAGCTTCCACTGCTTTCTGCAACTGTGATTCCAGCGTGGTGATGGCCACCTTCTGCGTTTTGTTCTTCATGTATTCACGCAGCGTGATGTTGAGCCAGATCTCGTCGGGGGTGATCTCAATTTCCGCAGAACCATTCACTTCGATCTTTTTCACCGGGGGTTTGGTTTCAGTAGTTTGGGCGAAGGATGTAGCTGTCATAATGAGTGCCATTAATAATACGGTTAATCTTTTCATTGCTTTCAGTTTTAAATTCACAGTCAGGATGCAGGGGAATACCTGGTTTCCATATGCCCTTGCAGGCTTTAACTTTTCTTTGTGTTTTTTTTAAAGTCAGGTTAATAATGAGGTGTAACGTTCGGGGCAAAGATATGTTACAATTGATTAACTGCGTGCATCCGTCATTTTGCGCAGGAAGCTGTGAAGATCGTTCATGTTTTTGATACGGTCCGCGATCAGCATGAAGTTCTTGCCGATCTGCTTGAGGCGCGCGTTGTTGGTGCGCGTCTGGATATAATGCAGGATATGCTGGAAAGTGGGTGATTCGAAGTACGGGCTGTCAGGATTATTAATAAAATAACAACGCAGCGTTTCGTCTTTCAGGATCATTTTCTCAAAGCCCAGCTCTATTGCCATCCAGCGGCTGCGGATCATCGTGAAAAGGTCAGCCACCGGCTCAGGGATAGGCCCGAAGCGGTCTTCCATGCCCTTGATGAATTCTTCCAGCTTGTCTTCTTTCGTGATGTTGTCCAGCTCCTGGTAAAGGTTCAGCCGTTCCTGGATGCTTTCCACGTAAGAATCGGGGATGAGTATTTCGAGGTCGGTATCTATCGTACAGTCGTTGATGAAGTCTTTCTTTTCTTCGAGCTGTTCTTTGAACAGGTCTTTGAAGTCGGTTTGTTTCAGCTCGCGGATCGCTTCGTCGAGGATCTTCTGGTACATGTCAAACCCTATCTCTGCGATGAAGCCGCTTTGCTCGCCGCCCAGCAGGTTGCCCGCGCCCCGGATGTCCAGGTCGCGCATAGCGATCTGGAAGCCGCTGCCCAGCTCGCTGTGCTGCTCCAGTGTAGAAAGGCGTTTGCGGCTGTCTGCCGGCAGCGTGCTCATAGGCGGCGCAAGCAGGTAACAGAACGCTTTTTTATTGCTGCGCCCTACCCTTCCGCGCAGCTGGTGCAGGTCGCTGAGGCCGAAGTGATGGGCGTTGTTGATGATGATGGTGTTGGCATTTGAAATGTCCACGCCGCTTTCCACGATATTGGTACACACCAGCACATCGTATTTTCGGTCGATAAAATCGAGGATCACTTCTTCCAGCTTATGCCCTTCCAGCTGGCCGTGCGCGGTGGCAATGCTCAGGTCGGGGCAAAGCTCCTGTATAAGGCCCGCCATTTCGCGGAGGCCGTTGATACGGTTATGAATGAAATATACCTGCCCGCCCCGCTCGGTTTCGTAGTAGATCGCGTCGCGGATCTGCTCTTTGTCCCATACCAGCACTTCCGTTTCGATAGGCTGGCGGTTGGGCGGCGGCGTATTGATCACTGAAAGGTCGCGGGCGCCCATGAGCGAGAATTGCAAGGTTCTTGGGATAGGCGTGGCCGTTAGTGTGAGCGTGTCCACGTTCACCTTCATGGTCTTCAGCTTTTCCTTGGCGGTTACACCGAATTTCTGCTCTTCGTCTATCACCATCACGCCCAGGTCTTTGAACTTCACTTCTTTTCCCAGCAGCGCATGCGTACCGATGATGATGTCTATTTTACCTTCTTCGAGTCGCTTAAGTGTTTCTTTCTTTTCTTTCGCGGATTTGAAGCGGTTGATGTAGTCTACGGTGCAGGGGAAATCCTTCAACCGGTCGGAGAATGTCTTATAGTGCTGGAAAGCGAGGATGGTAGTGGGTACCAGCACCGCAGCCTGCTTGCCGTCCACCACGGTTTTGAATGCGGCGCGCACGGCTACTTCGGTTTTACCGAAGCCCACATCGCCGCACACAAGCCTGTCCATCGGCGAAGGCGATTCCATATCGCGCTTCACGTCTGCGGTAGCTTTGCTTTGGTCCGGCGTGTCCTCGTAAATGAAAGAGGCTTCCAGCTCCGTCTGAAGGTATGTATCCGGCGTATGCGCAAACCCTTGCTGGGCTTTACGCGCGGCGTAGAGCTTGATGAGGTCTTTGGCAATGTCCTTTACTTCGGTCTTCGCCTTCTCCTTCAGCTTTTCCCATGCGTCGCTGCCGAGCTTGTTCACTTTCGGCGCCACGCCTTCTTTGCCGGTGTATTTGCTGATCTTGTGCAGTGAGTTGATGTTCACATACAGCAGGTCGTTGTTCTTGTAAATAATGCGGATCGCCTCCTGCATCTTACCGCCTGATTCTATCTTCTGCAGGCCGCTGTACACGCCCACGCCGTGATCGATGTGGGTCACGTAATCGCCTGGCTGCAGCTCTTTCAGTGTTTTAAGGGTGATGGCCTTGTTCTTGTTGTAGGCCTGCTTCACCTTGTATTTATGATAACGCTGGAAGATCTGGTGGTCTGTATAACATACCACTTTCAGGTCGTTATCGATGAAGCCGGTGCTGATGGCTACGGGGATCGGGTAGAAGGGGATGTCCGCCTTCAGGTCTTCAAAAATGCTCCGCAAACGCTCCAGCTGGCGCGGGTTTTCGGCAAAGATGAAGATGGACGACCTGGCGGCGTTGTGTTTGCCGAGGTCTTTTATCAGCAGGTCGAACTGGCGGTTGAACACCGGTTGTTCCGCTGTATGGTATGCGATTTCCTGCACGCCGGCAGGTACTTTATCAAAATTAAAATGCGGCCCGAACACGATGCAGGAACGCTGCAGCAGCTGCTGCAGCAGGTTTTCCGCGGTTTCAAAGTCTTCGTTGGAAAGCTGCATTTCTTCATCTTCCGTTACGCGTACTTTGTTGCCGGTCTGCAGCCAGTCCGCCAGCCGTTCTTCCATCTGGCCTATCACGCCTTGCACATAGGAGGGGTCCTTGATCCAGACCACGGTATTTTCCGGCAGGAAGTCCGGCAGGCTCATTTTCTGGTGGGTAACGGCCCGCGTGTCCATATTGGCGATGAGCGTTACCTGCATGAGTTTGCGTTCGCTGAGCTGGGTCTCCGGGTCGAAGAGGCGGATGGAGTCCACTTCGTCGCCGAACAGTTCCATGCGGTAAGGTTTTTCGTTACCGAAGGAATAAATATCGAGGATGCCGCCGCGCACTGCATACTGGCCGGGGCCGTATACGAAATCGGAATGTTCGAAGCCCCAGCTGACGAGCTTTTCCAGCAGCGCGTCTACCTTGAGGTTTTCTCCCACTTTCACGTGCACCATGTTGGCGTTGTAAGCTGTATTGCCCGCTACTTTTTCGTAAAGGGCTTCCGGGTAGGTGACCAGCACTTTTTTGTGCACCCTTCCGCCGGTCAGCTTCATGAGGGCTTCCGTGCGCAGCATGCTGTGACTGCTGTTATATTCCTGGAACTGGCCCGTTTTTTTGAACGAATCCGGGAAATAAAAGATATCCAGCGCCTGGGTCAGCTGTTCGAGGTCGTTGTGAAAATAAGCTGCCTCCTCTTTGTCGTTGAGGATGATGAGGTGGTTAAGCTCGGTGGCGTTCCAGGCGGAGGACGCTACAAAGGCCGCAGCGCTGCCGGTAAGGCCGGTGAGGTGAAAATAGCCGGGATCGGGCAATATGATCCCGTCCGCCAGTGATTTCAGGCGGGGGTCGCGTTCATATAACTGTAAAACACCCTGCAAATTCATGAAGATGGCAAAGATAATGCATTTTGAACAGATGCGATTTAAGGCTGATTTCGGTTATTGTTAATTTTTTGCGTAATTTAAATGAGGTCGAATCTGAGATAAGTTCATTTTACATAAATACTTCATACATGTCCGAACAATGGTATACAGGCGTGGTAACGAAGATTGTGAATGAGACGCATAATACAAGGAGGTACTGGATCCGCATTCCTGAAAAGGCCGCTTTCGAGTTCAAACCGGGTCAGTTTGTTACCCTGGACCTTCCTATCCACGAGAAGAAAAACAAGCGCTGGCGCAGCTATTCCATCGCCAGCCATCCCAACGGCAGCCCGGAGATCGAGCTGGTGATCGTATTGCTGGAAGGCGGTGCGGGCACCACTTACCTGTTCAATGAAGTGCGGGAAGGCAGCGAACTGCTGCTGCAGGGCCCGCTGGGCAAGTTCACACTGCCCGAGCCCATGGAAAAGGACCTTTTCCTCGTGTGCACCGGCACGGGCATTGCGCCTTTCCGGTCCATGGTGCATCACCTGCATTTACACCAGCTTCCCCACCCCAATATCTATCTCATCTTCGGCGTGCGCTACGAAAAGGACATCCTGTACAAAGAGGAGATGCGGAAGCTGGAAGCGGAAATGCCTGGGTTTCACTACATCCCCACCCTTTCCCGTGAAGACCATCCATCCTGGACAGGCCGCAAGGGTTATGTGCATTCAGTGTACGAGGAGCTGCTGGCAGACCGCAGGCCGGCCAATTTTTTCCTCTGTGGCTGGAAAGCAATGATCGACGAAGCGAAGCAGAAAATACAGGCGATGGGGTATGACCGGCATGATATTCATTTGGAATTGTACGGGTAGGGAATATCTTTGGGAAAAATCCCTGACCATGAAAAAACTGTTCATTTGCTTAACCCTTTCCGTGGTTTGTTATTGTAAAAGTTTCGCGCAGACGCCCCTGGAGCTTAACTCCTTCATCTCGCAGACGACCTCGCAAAACCCGGCAACGGCATACAATACCTTGTACACCGTCTGGAAATACGACGGGACGAATGTGGGCTCGCTTGGCTTTACTTCCAATAACGGCTCCATGCAGGTTTACAATTCGATCGGCGATGTTAACGTGCATTCGCAAAATGGAAACGTAAGGCTGTTTGCAGGGGGAGCGGAAAGAATGCGTGTTGCACCCGGCGGAAATGTGGGCATCGGCACCACTAACCCAACAGCAAAGCTTACGGTAGACGGCGACATTTTCGGGAAAAAGACACTGTGGCTGAAAACAAACGCTGTAAATTCAACCGAGATCATCCTCGAAAAGCCAAACCTGGCTTATTACAGCATTGCATCCAACAATAATGCTTTCTTTTTCTACAACCACAGCACGCAGAAAGTATTCTTTCGTGCGGACCAGCAGGATAATATCGGTATCGGAACAGACTCCACATATGGCCATAAACTGGCTGTAGCAGGAAGTATCCTGGCGGAAAAAGTAAAAGTGAAACTAAAAACAAACTGGCCTGATTTTGTATTTGATCCTGCATACAAAACGCCTTCCATACCCGAGCTGGAAGCCTATATTCGCGCGCACAAGCACTTGCCTGGCGTGCCTTCCGCGGCAGAAGTAGCTGAAAAAGGAATAGACGTTGGCGACAACCAGGCTGCACTGCTGGAAAAGATCGAGCAGCTTACGCTGATCATTATAGACCAGCATAAGAAGATCGAAGCGCAGGAAAAACGGCTGCAGGCGTTGGAGAAAAAGCCTTAAATGTATAACAACCTGTAAAAGGAAAAAGCTGACCAGTGGTCAGCCTTTTCCTTTTATTATCCGAAGGTTTTAATCTATCATCGATCTCATCACCATTTCTTTCACGCTGGTGAGCGGAATCCGTTCCTGCTCCATGCTGTCGCGGTGGCGAACGGTTACCGTACCGTCTTCTTTCGTCTGGTGATCGATGGTTACGCAGAAAGGCGTACCGATCGCATCCTGGCGGCGGTAACGTTTGCCGATGCTGTCTTTTTCTTCATAGTAGCAGTAAAAGTTCTTCTTGCAATCGGCCATCAGTTCTTTTGCGATCTCCGGTAGGCCATCTTTTTTCGTTAACGGAAGAATAGCCAGCTTGATCGGCGCCAGCTTCGGCGGGAACTTCAGCACCACGCGGCTGTCCTGCTTTTCCGCTGTGCTCAGGTCCTGCTCTTCGTAAGCTTCGCTAAGCACCATCAGGCAGCAGCGGTCCAGGCCGATAGAGGTTTCCACCACGTACGGGATGTAGTTCTGGTTGATCTCGGGATCGAAGTACTGCATCTTTTTGCCGGAGTATTGCTGGTGCTGGCTCAGGTCGAAATCTGTACGCGAGTGGATGCCTTCCACTTCTTTAAAGCCGATCGGGAAATTGTATTCGATGTCTACCGCCGCATCAGCGTAGTGGGCCAGCTTGGCGTGGTCGTGGTATTGCAGGTGCTCGGGTTTCAGGCCCAGGCTCTTGTGCCATTTCATCCGCTCTTCCTTCCAGTAGGCATACCATTCTTTCTGCGTGCCGGGGCGAACGAAGAACTGCATCTCCATCTGCTCGAACTCGCGCATGCGGAACACGAACTGGCGGGCAACGATCTCGTTACGGAAAGCTTTACCCACCTGGGCAATACCGAACGGTATCTTCATCCTGCCGGTTTTCTGCACGTTCAGGAAGTTCACGAAAATACCCTGCGCGGTTTCGGGGCGGAGGTATATTTCGCTGGCGTCTTCGGCCACGCTCCCCAGCTGGGTGGAGAACATAAGGTTGAACTGGCGGATGTCTGTCCAGTTGGCGGTGCCGCTTACACCGCAAACGATCTTTTTATCTTCGATGAATTTCTTCAGTCCTGCGTTATCATTTTCTTTCAACAGCGCTTCCATATTGGCGATCACGGCGTCTTTCTCCGCATCGGGCAGCGTGTCTGCATAGGCTTCTATCAGATGGTCCACCCGGTAACGTTTCTTGCTGTCCTTATTGTCGATCATGGGATCGCTGAAATTGTCCACGTGGCCGGAAGCTTTCCAGATGGTAGGGTGCATGAAGATCGCGGAGTCTATGCCCACGATGTTCTCATGCATCTGCGTCATGCTTTTCCACCAGTAGTCGCGGATGTTTTTCTTCAGCTCTGCGCCGTACTGGCCGTAGTCATATACCGCGCTCAACCCGTCGTATATTTCGCTGGATTGGAAAATAAAACCGTATTCTTTACAGTGCGAAATGATCGCCTGGAACTTATTCTGATCTGTTGCCATAGTCGCGCAAATATAAAATCGAAATTCGAAACAACGTATTATATTAATATTACATTTTCAATGTAATGATTATCTGAGCTTTTCATTATCCCTATGCCGGCTGGCATCGCGTATGTTCTTTTTATCGAAGTTCTTTTCCAGCGCCACATCCAGGTCTATCCCGGTTTGATTGGCCAGGCAAAGCAGCACCCAGAGCACGTCCGCCAGCTCGTCTGCCAGCTCTTTCTTTTTGTCGGATTCTTTGAAGGACTGGTCGCCGTATTGCCGGGAAATGATCCTGGCCACTTCGCCTACTTCTTCGGTGAGTATAGCCATGTTGGTCAATTCCGAAAAGTAACGGACGCCGGTGGTATTGATCCATTGGTCTACCCTTTCCTGGGCTTCTTTGATGGTCATGCGGATATTTTTATAAAGTTAAGCTACTCGCGGTTCTTCGTGTCGATAATGATGGTAACGGGGCCGTCGTTCAGCAGCGCCACCTGCATGTCTGCCCCGAATTCCCCGGTCTGTACGGGCTTGCCGAGGTCTTTCCCCAGCTGCGCGATCATCTGCTCATACAGCGGGATGGCGATATCCGGCTTTCCGGCCCTGATGTACGAAGGGCGGTTGCCTTTCTTCGTGGAGGCGTGCAGGGTGAACTGGCTTACCAGCAGGATGTTCCCCCCGGTATCCAGCAGGCTTTTATTCATCACGCCCGCGTCGTCGTTGAAGATGCGCAGGTTCACGATCTTGGCGCTCAGCCAGGCAATGTCTTCCGGGCCGTCTGCCTCCTCGATGCCCAGCAGCACCAGCAGGCCGTTCTCTATAGCCGATCTTATCCCGCCGCCGATGGATACGGAGGCTTGTGTAACGCGTTGTATAACTACCCGCATAATTATTCGTCTTACATTTGTGGATAAAGATAAGCATTGCGTTATGCTGGACGTATCATCAGAGATAAAATTCAGGACTGCCCGCAGCGGCGGCAAAGGCGGGCAGAATGTGAACAAGGTGGAAACCATGGTGGAGGGATATTTTGATATCGCCGGCTCCGCGTTGCTGACCGAAGAGCAGAAAGCGAGGCTGCTGGCTAAGCTGGCGGACAAGCTGAATGCCGAAGGCCTGCTGCAGGTAAAAAGCCAGACCGAACGCAGCCAGCTGGGCAATAAGGGAGAAGTGATCCGGAAAATGAACGAGCTGCTCGCCAAAGCGCTCGTGGTGCCGAAGAAACGCATTAAAGTGAAGCCCAGCAAGGCTATGATAGAAAAACGCATACAGTTCAAAAAACGCCTTAGCGAGAAAAAAAGCAACCGGCGGAATAACTTTGGAAACGACTAAGCCAACAACTATTTTTGGAACAAATTCATTGCATTGGGAAATATTAAGAAACTGGCCGGGCAGACTATCTGGTATGGATTACCCACCATTGTGCAGCGGATGCTGGGGTTTGTGCTGCAGTTGTTCCTCACCAGCATTTTTATCACGGAGAAGTTTGGGGTGATGACCCAGGTGTATGCTTTTATTTCCTTTATGAACGTCCTTTTCACCTATGGGCTTGAAACCAGTTATTTCAGGTTTGCGCAGAACACCGACAAAGAACGGCTGTTCAATACCCTTAGTGTTTCCCTCATCGTATCCACCACTGTACTTGCAGCGCTGCTGCTGGCCGGGGCAGGGCCGATAGCCGCCATGCTGGACCTTCACGGCCGCAACGACCTGGTGATGCTTGCTGCCGGCATTCTCTTTTTTGACACCCTGGCCACCATGCCCTTTGCCAAAATCAGGCAGGAAGGCAGGCCGCGGAAATTTGCGCTGGTCAAGATCCTGACCATTATCACCCAGATCCTGCTTACGATATTTTTCCTGGTGGTGTGCCCTCAGCTGCATAAGGCAGGTTATGGCTGGATGCAATGGTTCAACCCGGAAGCCGGTGTGGAATATTTTATGCTCGCCAACCTGCTGGCCAGCTTCTTCGGGCTGCTGTACATCAGCCGGGAGTTCGTTTCCTTCCGCTGGCTGTTCGATAAGACCCTCTGGCAGGAAGTGATCCGTTACAGCCTGCCACTCATCATTGTAGGTATGGGCGGCATGGTGAACGAAATGTTGAGCCGGCTTATTTTCCCCAAGGTATATCCCTTCCCTGACGCCGTTACGGACAGCCAGCTGGGTATTTTCGGGGCCAATTACAAGCTGGCCGTGCTTGTGACCGTTTTTATCCAGGCATTCAGGATGGGCGCCGAGCCGTTCTTTTTCAACCAGAGCAAAAACGAAGATGCCCAGCATACCTATGCCCGGGTGATGAAGTTCTTTGTAATGGCGCTGGGGGCGGTGTTCCTGGTGGTATCCCTTTTCATCGATTTCTGGATACTGTTCATTACACGGGGGCCGGACAAACGTTATGCAGAAGGCATGCATATTGTTCCTATCCTCGCCATGGCAACGGTTTTCCTGGGCATATACTACAACCTCACCATCTGGTATAAGCTCACCAACCGCAATATGACCGGCGCCTGGATCACCCTGGCCGGGGCGGTGATCACCGTTGGGCTGAACATCTGGTGGATCCCGCAATTCAGCTACACCGGCTCCTCATGGGCCACGTTTGTTTGCTATGCCTTTATGATGACCGTTTCTTATGCGCTGGGGCAGAAATATTACCCTGTGCCTTACGAC
>CBFHAF010000070.1:0-11099 GCA_965653435.1 uncultured Chitinophaga sp. | reverse complement strand
ATATAGTCAAACCGCATATATGGAGAACCGTACCATGCCCTCCGCGGCTATCATACCCGTGCTGGGTTATAAAGATTTAAGCAGTGCCATAGCCTGGCTTTGCCGTACTTTCGGGTTCACTGAACGCTGGCGTGCAGGCAGCCATCGTGCGCAACTGGCGTACGGCAACGGCGCTATCGCCGTGACGGATCAGCCCGGTTCTGCCTGCAGCCTGATGGTGCGTGTGCCGTATGTAGACGCGCATTATGAACATGCCCTGGCCGCCGGCGCGCATATCGTGCAGCCTCCGGCGGATTATCCTTACGGAGAGCGGCAATACACCGCAATAGATCCCGGCGGGCATTACTGGACCTTCAGCGAGTCTGTCGAGGATCTGAGGCCGGAAGATTGGGGCGGGCAGTCGGCAAGGGGTTAAACCACATGTTCTCCCAGCTTCTCCCTTAATATGTTCAGCGCTTTGCCGATATGTTTCTCAACGGTATTGACCGAGATATTCATCCGCTGAGCGATGGATTTGTAGGAAAGCTGCTCGAAGCGGCTTAATGTAAAGGCTTCTTTGCATTGTGGGGACAGGTCGTCTATAATGGTATGGAGCTTTTGTTCCAGTTCTTTAGCCTGCAGCAATTCCATGGCGTCGTGCCTGAATAATTCCTGCTGCTCTTCCTGCAGGATAGTGGCATGTTTCGCCACGATCATGCGCGATCTCATTTCATGCAGCACTTTATTTCTCAGTGTGGCAAATAAATAGGCCTGCACATTCCCATATTGGTCCAGGGCAGGCGCTTTCTCCCAGAAATTGATCATTACATCCTGCACTATTTCCTCCACGATGGACTCATCCGGAATCCGTTTAAATGCCGCTGCGCACAAAAGCGCGTAATACCGGTAATGCAAAACGGTTAGCGCAGCTTCACTTTTATGAGCAATCTGTTCAAGCAATTCCTGGTCTGTAAGTGAAGAAAGCAAAGAAGTAAGGTATTTGGCCGGATCAAAATTAGGAAGGCGGGAATTAAGACGAAATCAAGTGTTTGTTAAGAAAATATTATCGTTATATGAAATGATGAATTATTACTAATGGCACATGGCGGTAAGCGCCGGCGTATGCAATATAGATAGTAGGATGGACGAAAAGCAATTGATCAGACTCATCGGGAAATACCTCTCCGGGCAGTGCTCGGAAGAAGAAAAAGCGCAAGTGGAGCAATGGTATGCATCTTCCGGCCAGGCGCAGCAGGAATTTTTTAATGGAGATGAGCATCAGGTGAAGGCCTCTGCTGACCGTTCCTTAAAAGCGATACAGGAGAGGCTGGCGGTAAATGGACCGGCAAGCACACCCGCAACACAGGGCCGGCCGCGGAGTATACGGATATCTGCCTGGGCTGCCGCCGCTTGCGTGCTGTTATGTGTATCTGTATTAACGGGGCTTTATTTAAAACGATCCCGTACTGCCGGAGAATATACAATATTGGCAACAGGCATCGGCGAAGTAAAGCAGTGGGAGCTTCCGGACGGTTCGTCCGTATGGTTGAACGCAGGCAGCAGCATCAGGATCCCGGAGGGTTTTAATGCGCAGGCAAGGGAAGTTTACCTCGAAGGAGAGGCATTTTTTGATGTGGCGCCGGAAGTCAACAAACCTTTTATCATTCATTCCGGTAAGCTTAATACCCATGTGTTGGGCACCGCTTTTGCCGTTTCGGCTTACCCGGGCGCAACGCTCAATACGGTTACCGTATTGCAGGGCGAAGTGCAGGTAAGCGACTCTTCGCAGGTGCTGGGCAACCTGGTGGCAGACAGAAAGATGGAATACCGGAACGGGGCAGGGAAAAGCATTGTAACAGGTGTGGACGCCACAAAAGATGTGGCCTGGAAAGAGCGGAAACTGGTGTTTACAGACCTGCCCATGTCGGATATTTCCATTCATCTTCAGCGATGGTATGGCTACCGGTTTCATTTTACGGACCGGCGGCTGAAAGACATCCGGTTCACGGCCAGCTTCGCCAATACTATCAGCCTGCCTGAGCTGCTAAAGCTGATGAAAGAAGCCAGTCACGTAGAATACAGGCTGGATCACGAAACGAAAACAGTTACTTTTTTATAATCAGTAGTCAGTACAAAAAGACAGGAGATACATGCCGGGCAGATGCATTGCAGGTTTCCGGCAGGCGGCGCCGCCTGCGCGGGTATCAGCGTGCACCTGTCAACGGAGCCGCACAAAAAAACCGTTTTGTGGTGAGAGACAAAACGGTTTGAAAGACTTTAACATGTAGCATTTCATCATTAAAATCCAACGTAAATATATGCATTTTCTTTCCAAAAGAGAGGGGGTATTGTATTGCCATCAGCGCCCTATACCTGCTACCAGGCTTCGCCTACATTTTTTTACCATTATGAGGATCTGCACAATTATTTTTCTGCTGACATTTACCGGGACTCTTGCGCTGCTGGCCAAGAACAGTCATGGGCAGGGAATGAGAGAGACGAAGATCAGCCTCGATGAAAAAAATACTTCGCTGGACGCCGTTCTTTCGCGCATTGAAAAACTGAGCGCCTTTCATTTTATCTATCAAAGCGAAATGGTACGGCAGCAAAAGGTCGCCCGGTTCAAGGTGGAACAGGCCAGCCTGGAAAATGTGCTGCATGCGCTGCTGACACCGCGGGGCTTCAGTTTTAAGCAAATGGGGGAAAATATCATTATCGACCTTGCAAAAAATCCAGGCAGGAAACAATCCATAACAATCGCGGCGGCCAGGCAATCCGCTATTTCGGGAAAGATCGTTAATGAAAAAGGTGAGGCTATGCCGGGCGTTACCGTTATGGTAAAGGAAAGCAGGCAGGTAACATCTTCCCGGCCCGACGGTTCATATACCATCAGTGCCGGGCCTGGTCAGACGCTGATGTTCTCATACCTTGGCTACAAAAGAACGGAACGCGTAATCGGAAGCGCCGCCGCCATAGACATCGCCCTGGAACCGGAAAGCAGCCTGCTGAATGACGTGGTGGTAGTAGGATACGGAACGCAGAACAGGAAAGATATTACCACTGCGATCAGCTCGCTTAAAAGCTCCGATATCAACAATTTCCCGGCAACCGGCCTGGATAAGGCCATGACCGGTAAAATGGCCGGCGTGCAGGTGATGCAGCCCAGCGGCTCACCCGGCGCAGGGATCACCATTGCCATCAGGGGAAAGTCGACCATTACCGCGGGCTCAGCGCCTTTATACGTGGTAGACGGCTTGCCCCTTTCCGACTTTGGCGACAACAATAATGCGAATGGCGTTGGCATGAAGGTAAACCCGCTGGACGCTATCAATGTAAATGATATCGAAAGTGTGGACGTGCTGAAAGACGCTTCTGCAGCGGCTATTTACGGTTCCAGGGGCTCTAACGGGGTTATCATCATCACTACTAAAAGAGGGAAAAAAGACAAACCGGTGGTAAGCTACGACGGCTATTACGCAGTACAGCAGGTAGCAAAAAAGATACCCATGCTGGACGCTTACGAATATTCCAGGCTGATCTACGATGCGCATAACAATTCGTACCTGGACCTGCTGGCCGACAAAAATATCCAGGGCAGCATCAACGACGACAATGCCACCAGGCTGGCCAAGCTGGGCGGCGATAACAGCGGCGGCCAGGCTTATTTGCTGCCTCCCCAGATCTTCCCTTACCTCAACGGGGAACCCGGCCTCACTAATACAGACTGGCAGGACGCTATTTTCAGGAATGCACCGATGCAAAGCCATACAGTATCCGTAACAGGCGGCTCTCCCAATGTGCGGTACTATATTTCCGGAAATTACCTGGACCAGCAGGGCGTTGTGATACAATCCGGCTTCAAAAGATACGGCGGCCGCGTGAACCTGGACGCTTCTTACCAGCGGCTCAAATTAGGCGCCAGCATCAATTATACCCACGAACGGTACCAGTTCCAGCCCTCTGAAGGGCGTTTTGCCTCAGACGAATTTATTGTACCGATCGCGTTGACCGCCGCGCCCTTCTTCCCGGTTTATAATGCGGACGGATCGTACAATTACGGCCAATATAATTTCCGGTACGCCGGCTCGCAAACCATCAACCCGGTGGCATTAGCCAACCTGAAAACCGATATTACCGGCAATAACAAGCTGCTGGGCAACGTTTTTGCGCAGTATGATTTTACGCCGGAGCTGTCCAATAAACTATCGTTCGGCATCAATATGGACAATTCCGGCAGGAGCGCATACAGGCCTTCAACCTTGCCTACCGTTTCCCCTTCCGCCCCCAGCTCCAACCCTGTAGGCACTTACTGGAACAGCGATTTCGTGAACTGGATGGTGGAAAACACCCTTTCCTACAACAAACTGATCGGCGATCATTCCATCAAAGCTATAGCCGCCGTCAGCGCTCAGAAAGAAACACGCTCCAATACCCAGGTACAGGGAACCGGCTATGCCAACGACCTCGTTAAAACATTGAACGGAGCCACCGCGATTAAAAGCTTCGGCGGAAGAACCGAACAATGGGCATTGGTGTCTGCATTAACCCGCGTACAGTATGGCTTCAAGGACAAATATCTTCTTTCTGCGGCGATACGTGCGGACGGGTCTTCCCGCTTCGGGGCAGACTCCAGGTATGGTTATTTCCCGTCTGCTTCCTTTGGCTGGAACATAGACCGGGAAGCGTTTATGCTGGACCAGCAGCTGATCAGCTCGCTGAAGCTGAGAGGCAGCTATGGCCTGACGGGCAACTTCCAGATCGGTAATTACCAGTACCAGTCGCTGCTGTCTTCTTCCAACTATGTGTTCGGCGACCAGGGCGCTACCAGCCTGTACTCCGGCCTGTTCCAGTCCACCCCGGGCAACGGCGGGCTCGGCTGGGAAAAGACTTCTGCTTTTAACCTCGGGCTCGACATCGGTTTCTTCAAAGAGCGGCTGCACATTACAGTCGACGCGTATAACAATAATACCAGCGACCTGCTGCTGGATGTACCGGTACCGCAAAGCTCAGGCTACAGGACCAACCTGATGAATATCGGGAAGGTGAATAACAGGGGTATTGAAATTTCAGTTTTCGGCGACAATAAGATCGGAGAGTTCCGCCTGACCAACAGCGGCAATATTTCTTTTAACCGGAATAAAGTGCTGGACCTTGGCGGCGCCAATTCCATTATCACGCAGGCTAACGGTGTCATTTATTTTATTACCGAGATCGGGAAGCCCATTGGCAATTATTTCACCCTGGTGCACGATGGCATCTATAAAAGTGAAAAGGAATTGAATGATCCCGCTATTCCCAAAGTGGCAGGAGCCAGGGTAGGCGATTTCAGGTTTGTGGATCAGAACGGCGATGGCGTGATCGACGGAAGCAATGACCGCGCTGTCACCGGCAATTATATGCCTGCGTTCACTTACGGGTTCTCCAGCCAGCTTCAGTATAAAACGTTCGACCTGAGCGTGGCGCTGCAGGGCATCCACGGGAACGAGATCGCCAATATCAACTCCCGGTACATCAACAGCCTGGAAAGCTTTGTGAACAATACCACCGACGCGTTGAACAGGTTCCATTCCGAAGATGATCCGGGTAACGGCTGGGTAGCCAGGGCTAACCGCAGCCAGCGCGGGCTGAATGCGACCATTTCCACCTATTCCATCAAAGACGGCTCTTATTTAAGGATCAGGGATATTACGCTGGGATTCAGTTTGCCCGACAGGCTGATCCGCAAATCAGGGTTTTCCAAAGTAAGGGTGTATGTATCGGCCAGCAACCCGTTCATGTTTACCCAATACGATGCATATAACCCGGAGATCAGCCAGTCAACCGATCCATTAACGCCGGGTATCGATTACGGAAGCTATCCTTTAAGCAAATCCTACGTGTTTGGTCTCAATTTAAGATTATAAAAAGATTTATACCATGAACAGAATTATGATGTTGATGGCGGTTTGCATCACATTCGCGCTGCCGTCCTGCGATAGTTTTCTTTCACTTACACCGCCGTCTCAGGCTACAGCCGGTAATTTCTATAAAACAACAGCCGATGTGACCAACGCAGTAACCGCCGCCTATTCCGCTTTGCGGTCGGGTTCCATGTATACCGGGCATTTCATTTACCTTATGGAAGTGCGGTCAGACAATATTGAAGATCAGAACCCCGGCGCCAATGCAGGCATGAACTATAACATCGACCGTTTCCTGGCGCTTGCGGATAACGGCGTGGTGGGCGACGCTTACCTGGCATTGTACGGAGCGATATCCCGCTGCAACAATGTGCTGCCGCATCTTGATGTCGTGACGGACCCGGCTTTGAAAAACCAATATGAAGGCGAGCTTCGTTTCCTGCGTGCCCTGCATTATTTCCAGGTGGTGCGCTTATGGGGAGCGGCTCCCCTGATCTTGTCCGTCGTAACCACCGAAGATTCCAAGAATATCGGGAGAAGCCCGGCGGCGGATGTATATGCCGCAATAGAAGCCGATCTGACTGCTGCCGCGGGCCTTTTGCCGGCGGCGTACACTAAGAACGCAGATATAGGCAGGGCAACAGCGGGAGCCGCGAAAGCGCTGCTGGCCAAGGTGTACCTGACGCAAAAAAAATACAGCGAAGCGGTCAGCACTTTAAAAGAGCTGGTGCCTCCACAGACCAATCCTTTTGGTTACCGGTTGCTGGGCCAGGTGGCCGATGTGTTCAATGCAGCCAATAAGATGAACGACGAGATCATTTTTGCCATCCGCTATGATAAAACCATTCTCGGGCAAGGACACGGGTTGTTCTTTGGCAACCCTGTTCTTGACCCTAAGCTGTTGAACGCTTACGAAAGCGGTGATGCCCGCCGCGACCTGCTGGATAAAGCGCAGCTGAATGCTACCACTTTCCTGGTAAAAAAGTATTACGACACGTACGACCCTACGAATCAGAACATGGGCAACGATTTTGTTATCCTGCGGTATGCAGATGTGTTGCTGATGTACGCGGAGGCATTAAACGAAATGGCATACAACGCCGATCCCAACGGCGATGCTTTCAGGTATCTCAATATGGTACGTGCCCGGTCAGGGGCAACGCCTTTCACTTCTTCGCAACTGGCCACCCAGGCGGCTTTTAGAGCATCTGTGCTGCAGGAACGGAGACTGGAGCTGCCGTTGGAGCTTCAGCGTTGGTTCGACCTGGTGAGGACGGCCACAGCGATCGATGCGCTGAAGACCTCGGGGCTTACGCCGATCACGATCGAGCCTTACCAGTATTTGTATCCCGTCCCCCAAGGACAGATAGAGACGATGAACAACCAGGCATTATATCCTCAAAACCCAGGCTACACAAAATAAAACTCAAACCTCCGGATAACATCATGAGAAAAATTGCATATATATTATTGGCGCTGCTGCCATTTAGTATCAGCGGGACTGCTGCACAGCAGATGGCCAGGGGCTGCGTTTTCCTGGACGCCAATACAAACGGTAAAAAGGACGGGAAAGAAAAAGGCATGCAGGGAGTAGCCGTCAGCAATGGCCGCGAAGTGGCGGTCACGGACAACAAAGGCCGGTACGAGCTGCCGGTAAGCGACGACGCGATCATTTTCGTGATCAAGCCCTCAGGTTATGCAGTGCCGCTGAATGAGGATAACCAGCCCAGGCATTATTACATTCATAAACCGAAAGGCTCCCCTAAGTTCGAGTATGCCGGTTCCGCTCCCACGGGCCCGCTTCCGGCTTCCATCGACTTTGCGCTTAAACCGCAGCAGGAAGCAGATAACTTCAGTGCTTTGATATTCGGTGATCCGCAGATCTATGATGACCGCGAGCTGGGTTATTTCGATAAGGGCATCGTTTCTGAAGTGGCCGGCGTGAAGGATGTCGCGTTTGGTATTTCGTTGGGAGACCTGGCAGGAAAGGACCTGGGCTATCACAAGCCATATGGTAAAGCAGTGGCAAAGATCGGCATCCCCTGGTATAACGTGGAAGGCAACCACGACATGAATATGGACTCGCCGGTTGATTCCCTGTCGGACGAGACCTTTGAAGCGAATTTCGGCCCCAACACCTATTCCTATAATTACGGCAACGCGCATTTCATTATCCTCGACGATAATTTATTCCCTGACCCCCGAGGCCACAGGCGCGGGTTATGGGCCGGCTTTACAGAAAAGCAGCTGGAATTTATCAAAAACGACCTGAAGCTGGTAGATACGGGCAAACTGGTGGTGCTCGCTTTCCACTGCTCTATGTACATCGTCAATGAAAATTCTTTCCGGAAAGAAGACCGCAATAAACTTTTCGGCCTGTTGCAACCGTACCCGCATGTGCTGGCGTTATCCGCGCATTCCCATAACCAGCGGCAGCATTTTTACGGGAAGGAAGACGGATGGAATGGCGCCGTGCCTTTCCATGAATTCAATGTGGGCGCTACCTGCGGAAACTGGTACTCCGGGAGAGTGAATGCCCAGGGAGTAATGGAGTCCGTGATGAGCGACGGTACGCCCCGTGGATACGTGTACCTGAATGTTTCAGGCAACCGGTACACGGCAGATTACAAGGTAGCGGGAAAACCGGCGGATTACCAGATCGGGCTGTATCACAGGAAAGTGATGTCCACCATCTGGTGGGACGGCCAGGGCTTTATTTATGCTAATTTTTTCATGGGGCACAAAGGCAGCGAGCTGGAGTGCCGTATAGATAAGGGTGACTGGAAACGCATGACATATTCAGAAGAAGGGGATCCCGCATTTATAAGCGAACTGTATAAATGGGATGATTCAGACTCCCTGTTCCGCGGCCGGCGGCCGACCACCTATGCGAACAGCCTGCATTTGTGGAAGATGCGGTTGCCTGAGAACCTGGGTGTAGGTATGCACCAGATAGAGGTGCGGGCGACCGATCCTTTTGGAAGGAAGTTTGTGCAGAAGAGTTCCTATCGCATCGAAGAGCCGGTATTTTAACGGACTTCCTCATTAAAAATAAGCCGCCTGACAAGAGCATGTCAGCGGCTTATTTATTTGTCGCAGGTGTCTAGTTAATTCATTGCCCGGTAGCTGTTGTGGATCAGCTGCCGGTTTTTCCAGGCGTCCAGCAAAGTGATGTTCCTTTTCTGAAGCGCTCTGAACAGTTCCATGGCATTGGCCGCCTTTGAAAGATATTCCTTGTCGCTCAGCAGCCCGTGTTTTTTGCTCGCACGGCCGTTCAGGGAAGTTTGCAGCGCTTCTGCGCTCTGCATGAACATCCTGATGGCGTCCTGCATTTGTTCGATGTTTTCGATGCCTGAGCTGTGGTATTTATCGGCCAGCTTCGCAGCAAGGGGCTGCAGCGTATCGTTGTAATACGAAGTGAGCAGGCTTTGATATTTCCCGGTGCTGCCGGCAATGTCCTTACCGGGGGCTTCCCGTAGAACTTCCATCAGCCTGGCGGCCGCGGGGATGTCCGTATTCCTGAGCTTGTTGGCGATCTTTACGATGTAGTGGCTGGAATCATGTTCTTTGGTATGCCATTCCAGCAGCTTCTTCAGGTTATCTTTCCCGGCATAACATTTATAGATCAGCGTGTCGTGCTGTTCCAGTGACTTGAAAGGAAAGAATGTAAACCCTTCGCAGAATCTCTTTTGCAGTTCGGTGTCGGTAAATGTAGGCATATTCGCTGTTGTTTACGATGATCAGGTTTCCTGACGGTATAGGTTTCACAGGTAGTAATGTATCCAAAGATAAATTACCATCCGTCTGCACCGGTAACCCTTAAGTAGTAGAACAGCCGTAAACAGCAATAAGATGCGTTGTATCTTAGTGTTATCTCAGTCCCAGTAGGTGCCGTCCAGCCCCAGCACGGTGCCCAGCCACAGCCCGAAGATATAGATGACCACGCCCAGAACTATGCCCAATACAGCTCTCCAGCCGCCATGCCGGCGCAGGCGATCCATGAAGTGGAAACATGCGCCGCCTGTTGCGCCGGCCAGGGGAACGATTACCAGCGGGCGGATCATCCAGAACCTGGGCCAGGAGGGATCGCCTTCCCCGGCGCTGATAAGGAAAGCGCTGATCAGGACCAGCGCAATGGCCGCTCCCACCAGCATACGTTTGGTAAGGGAAACGGGGTGGAGGGGACGGGTGGGTGTGTTTTCGTTTGTCATGGTGTTTTTGGTTTGTGAAGCAAAATATTGTGAAAGGTACTTTGGTTAAGAGCGTTTTAATTTGCCCAGCAGGTAATGAATTGCCAGGGCGAGAATGATCCAGTAGAAAGCAAACCCGGCAAGGAAAAACGGAGGCGGCGTATCCGGATCCTGGCGTAAAAAATTAATAAAAGGCAATAGCGGGCCCATCAAAATTATTTTAACAGGAGAAAGGATCATGGATATGGCAGATTGCCATCCGGCCTGTGATTCCGTTCCCAGGAAGGATTCAGGCGGCAGATCCAGCAGCAGGGTAGTGCCCAAAAGAAAGGCGGCTGCCAGGATGAGGAAGAGTGAAACAAATTTTATCGTTGATGTATTCATATCCTGTTACAATTGAATGGTTGCGGGTAACGGGCGAATGTTAATTTTCCTTTGTGAATATCCTTTCAACACCAAGCCGATTCATGATCATCTGTTTTTTTGCTGCGTCGAATTCAAAAGATACTCCGTTAACGCCTTCTATCTTGAATTTATCCTGAGCTGTTGCTTCAAGCGGAGCCGGTGATTCCCCGGGCCGCTGGATATAAAGCAACGTACCATTCCGGGTGACCGTGAATCTTACAGGCGCTCCGCTGGTTGAATAGACGCCCGTGTATTTGTCCAGCGTTTCCGTACTGATGGCGATTGGCTCGAAGCCGGGTATCTCGAATGGTTTATTGTAGTAGATGTCTATCGCACTTTTCATAATGTCTGCCACCGGCAGAACCTTGGCATTCGAAGCATAGGCGACTGCCAGCTTTTCTTCCGGCATATAAGCCAGCCATGCGCCATAATTGTCAGCTCCGCCGGTATGCCCGTAGAAGGTTTTCCCGGAAAACCGGAAAGGCTCCATGCCTGCGCCGTCGCCGTCCTTTATCGTTTTCATGATGTTCAGGCTTTCCTCCCGGATCAGCTTCAGGTCAAACAGCGCATGGATGAACCTGGCCATGTCGGCTGGCGTCGATATGACCGAGCCCGCACCGAAAAG
>CBFHAF010000069.1:0-11100 GCA_965653435.1 uncultured Chitinophaga sp. | reverse complement strand
AGTACATGAAAGAACTGACCCTGCTGGGTTATTTCACCTCGGAACCGGGCGCTACCAAAGCCCTGCGTTATATCGCCGTACCCGGCCGCTACGACGGCTGCGTGCCGTACAAAAAAGGCGACAAGGCCTGGGCGTAACCCATTTTTTCTGAACAACTAAACACCAACTCAAATGAACCTGAATATAAAAGCGCAGGACCAGAACACGTATGACGCCATCGTAATCGGATCGGGCGTAAGCGGCGGATGGGCTGCCAAAGAACTGACCGAAAAAGGCCTGAAAGTATTAATGCTCGACCGGGGCAAGAACCTCGAGCACGGCAAATACGAAACCGCGACCAAAGATCCCTGGGATTTCCCCCACCGCGGCCGCATCACGCAAGACCAGCGCCAGAGCCACGAAAAACTCGTGCGCGACTATCCTTACAGCGAACACAACGAAAAATACTGGATCAACGACAGCCAGAGCCCTTACAAGGAAGATAAACGCTTCGACTGGTACCGCCCCGATATCGTAGGCGGCAAATCCATCATGTGGGGCCGCCAGAGCTACCGCTGGAGCGACCTGGACTTCGAGGCCAACCTGAAAGACGGCATCGCCATCGACTGGCCGATCCGTTATAAAGACATCAAACCCTGGTACGAATACGTAGAGAAGTTCGTAGGCATCAGCGGCCAGGCCGAAAACCTGCCCCAGTTGCCAGACAGCATCTTTATGCCTGCCATGGAAATGAACTGCGTGGAAAAAGACGTGAAAAAACGTGTGGAAGAAGCTTTCAAAAGCCGCACCATCACCATCGGCCGCGTGGCCAACATCACCCAGGACCTGCCCGGCCGTACCAAATGCCAGTACAGGAACCTTTGCAGCAGGGGCTGCCCCTTCGGCGCTTATTTCAGCACCCAGTCGTCCACGCTGCCCGCAGCCATGGCCACCGGCAATCTCACGCTGCGCCCTGATTCCATCGTGAACAGCATCATTTACGACGAAGGCAAAAAGAAAGCCACCGGCGTACGCGTGATAGACAAGCATACCAAAGAAATGATCGAGTTCCATGCGAAGATCATTTTCGTGAACGGTTCTACGCTCGGTTCCACGTTCGTATTGCTGAACTCCATCAGCAACCGCTTCCCCAATGGTTTGGGCAACGACAGCGGCGTGCTGGGCAAATACCTGATGGACCACCACTTCAAGATCGGCGCATCCGGCGTGGCGGAAGGGTACGAAGACAAATACTTCTACGGCCGCCGTGCGAACGGGCTGTACGTTCCCCGTTATCGCAACATCGGTTCCGACAAACGCGATTACATCCGCGGTTTCGGTTACCAGGGCGGCGCAAGCCGCAGCGGCTGGAGCCGTGGCATTGCAGAAATGGGTGTGGGCAAAGACTTCAAGGAAATGCTCACCGAACCCGGTCAATGGACCATGGGACTTGGCGGCTTCGGCGAATGTCTCCCTTACGAAGACAATACCGTAGTGCTGGACAACAGCCAGAAAGACGCATGGGGCCAGCCTGTAATGCGCTTCAACGCTGAGTTCAAAGAGAACGAAGCAAAAATGCGCAAGGATATGATGAACGACGCGGCCGAAATGCTGGAAGCAGCGGGCATCAAGAATGTGAAGACCTACGACAACGGCTCCTGGCCGGGCATGGCCATCCACGAGATGGGCACTGCGCGCATGGGCCGAGATCCGAAAACTTCCATCCTCAACGCTTTCAACCAGGTGCATTCCGTTCCCAACGTGTTCGTAACAGACGGCGCGGCCATGACCTCCGCGTCCTGCGTGAACCCTTCGCTCACCTACATGGCGCTGACCGCAAGAGCAGCGGACTATGCAGTGAAAGAACTGAAGAAAGGCAATATCTGATCCCGGAAAGGATACAGTATATAATCTTATGGAAGAGCCGCCTCATTGAGCGGCTCTTCCTGCTTGCAATACCCGGTTTGATATGATAAGCGGCACAGTGAACACTTAAAACCCACGCTAAATGAATCTCAACAACAAAGCGACCCAGGAACATACCTACGATGCGATCGTGGTAGGCTCCGGCATCAGCGGAGGCTGGGCGGCCAAAGAACTTTGCGAAAAAGGGCTCAAAACCATCGTATTGGAAAGGGGCCGTAACGTAGAGCATGTTAAAGACTATACGACCGCCAACTGGGACCCCTGGAACTTTAAATACCGCGGCTTCCACTCCGACGAAATGAAGGAGAAATATCCCATCCAGAGCCAATGCTATTCCTTCGACGAGGCCACGCAGCATTTTTGGGTGAACGATAAAGAGAATCCTTACAACGAGATAAAGCCATTCAACTGGATACGCGGCTACCATGTAGGCGGCCGCTCGCTCATGTGGGGCCGGCAGGTGTACCGCTGGAGCGATATAGACTTTGAGGCCAACGCAAAGGACGGTCACGGTGTAGACTGGCCGATCCGGTACAAGGACATTGCGCCCTGGTACAGCTACGTGGAGAAGTTCGCGGGCATCAGCGGCCAGGCCGAAGGTTTGCCGCAGCTGCCGGACGGCGAATTCCTTCCTCCCATGGAAATGAACTGCCTCGAAAAACATGTGGCCGCGAGGATCAAAGAAAAATATAAGGACCGCATCATGACCATCGGCCGGATAGCGCACGTAACCACCGCGCACAACGGCCGCGGCCCCTGCCAGTACCGTGATCTCTGTGCGCGGGGCTGCCCCTTCACCGGCTATTTCAGCAGCAACGGCGTAACGCTTCCCGCAGCGCAGAAAACAGGCAACCTCACATTGAGGCCTTATTCCATCGTGCAGGAAGTGATCTACGACGAAAACACGCAGAAAGCCAAAGGCGTGCGCATCATGGATGCGGAAACGAAAGAAGTGATGGAATACTTTGCAAAGATCATCTTCATCAACGCTTCCACTCTTGGCACTACCGCCATCCTGCTCAACTCAGTGTCCAACCGGTTCCCCACGGGCCTCGGCAACGACAGCGACCAGGTGGGCCGCAACCTGATGGACCATCACTACGGCGTGGGCGCAGGCGGTTCCTTCGAAGGGTTCCAGGATCAGTATATGTACGGCCGCAGGGCCAACGGCATTTATATCCCGCGCTTCCGCAACATCAGCGCGGCCACCAAACGCAACGATTATGTTCGCGGTTTCGGCTACCAGGGCGGCGCATCGCGTGGCCGCAGCGGCGATCCGGGTGGTATCGGCGTTGAGCTGAAAGAATCGATGACCGAACCGGGCGAATGGACCATGTGGATCGGCGCCTGGGGCGAGCACCTGCCGTACCAGGACAATACCGTACGGCTCAACAAAGAGAAAAAAGACGTGTACGGCATGCCTACGCTCGACATAGACTGCAACTTCCGGGAGAACGAACTGGCGATGCGGAAAGACATGCTCGAAAGCGCAAAGGAAATGCTGGAAGCCGCCGGGCTGAAGGATATAAATGGGGGAGACGGTATGCCGCCTCCCGGCCACTGCATCCACGAAATGGGCACGGCGCGCATGGGCCGCGATCCGAAAACGAGCGTACTGAATGGCTTCAACCAGATGCATGCCGTGAAGAACGTGTTCATTTCAGACGGCGCATGCATGACCTCGTCCGCCTGCCAGAACCCGTCCATCACCTATATGGCACTCACCGCCCGCGCGGCAGACCATGCGGTGAGCGAGCTGAAGAAGAATAATATCTGACAGAATACAACAATGATAGATGCCGCCGGGAGAGCTGTCTCCCGGCGGTTTGCGTATATGGAGCACATCTTTGCATAACGTTTCAGCGCATACTATTTTTACGATTTACGGTACGATCTTCGCCGGAACCAGCTTTATGAGAAAAACGGTTTTGCGCTGTTGGATTTATCTCCTATATTCATATAACATCATACGTTAACCGTTTCGTTCCCTTCCCCGTCTACTCACGCTTTTTCTTTTTTATTGTTAACTGACAAATCAAATCAAAATGAAACACGTTATGAAAACCGCGCATGGCGTAGCTGTGCGCCAACGCAGGCAAATCCTGTTGCTGAGCTGTATTGTTTTCCCGATGATGCTGGCTTGCAAGAAAGACGTTGCGCCCAACAACGGCGAAAGCGGGGGAGGCCGCAACCGGCAGACAGAAGCGGAGAAAACCGCAGTTACCTCATCTGCCATCGGCAGCGGCTGGGTACAATATTCACCCACTAAAAAGATCCACCTGGATGATCAGAACGGCCTGCAGACCTTCAGCTGGACGAGCTACAAATCCGTAGGCAACCCCATCTGCGCCGATTACCGCTACGAGAGCGGAGTGGAGACCTTCCGGCTGCTGAACACGCAGACGAACCGTTCCGAGATCAGATTGCAGAACGAGTATTCTTCTGGCAGCCGCCAGTTTGAAGGATATGTGAAATTCAGCTCACCGCTGAACGATGAATCGCTCATGCAGATATTCGGCAGCACCAGCGGCGCCACCCAGCTCATGATCCGCGGTTATTCCGCCAATGGCGGCTCCATCACAGGCGGAGGGCAAACCCTGGCCACCAACTGTTATGGCCAGGAGCTGAAGATCAACGTGATCCATTTGCAGGAGAACGTGGGCAACCGCATCAAGATCTATGTGAACGGCGTGAAGAAGGCGGACATTGCGGATAATGAAGCCGTGACCAATTACATGAAATACGGCAACTATGGCACGCTCACTACCGGCACCGCCACGGTGCAATGGAGGGATGTAAAAGTCTACAAAGACGGGATCGCGCCCAATTGATGATACAGAAGAAGGGGCGCAGGCGCCCCTTCTTTTCATGCTTTTGGACAGCTTTGGCGGATATATTACCTTTGAAGTCAACCTTCCTTTCAATTTATGCCGGCACAGAAACAAAAGCTCCGGGAAGCTGAAAACATCGCATCCCGGTTATTCAAAGCCATAGAGGAACGCGGCCTGATGATTCCGGGCAAGACTGAGAAAACCCTCAACACGGAAGTATTCCAGCTGGCCGAAGAAATGTTCGGCATACAAAAATACTGGCACAAGCGCATCGTGCGCAGCGGTGAAAATACGCTGCTCCCTTACGACGAAAACCCGCCGGACCTTGTGCTGCAGGAGGATGATATTCTATTTTTCGATTTCGGGCCAATCGTGGAAGACTGGGAAGCGGATTTCGGGAGAACTTACGTGATCGGCAACGACCCCGTCAAACATAAGCTGCGCAACGATATCGAAACCGCCTGGCACGAAGCGAAGGCATGGTTTCACCAGCACTCCTCACTCACCGGCGCCTCATATTTCGAATACGTGAATCGCCTGGCCGGCAAATACGGCTGGGAATTCGGAGGGGAACTTGCGGGGCATCTTATCGGGGAATTTCCGCACGAGCGCCTGGAACCGGGTAATTACGGCCTGTATGTACATCCCGGTAACCCCAACGATATGTTCCTGCCCGATGCGAACGGGAACCAACGTGAATGGATACTCGAAATTCATTTTGTGGACAGGAAAAGGAAGATCGGCGGTTTCTTTGAGCAGCTGCTCACCTGAAAAGATACTCATGCAAAGCTATACCCGCCCGCTACACCGCTTTTGGAAAGCACTACCTGCCAGAGCTGGTTGCTCCTCGACCTGAAAGCGCCCGCGCAGGAAAGCAAATAATATTTCCACATCCTGAAGAACATGGGATCATATTTTCCTTTCAGCCGGTCCCAGTTCGCCACAATGTTCTCATACCATGCCATCAGCGTTTTGTCGTAATCCACGCTGAAATTTTCCCAGTGCTCCATCACGAACAGGCCTTCTATGGCCTCGCCGATCTGGCGGATGGATGGGATCAGTGAATTAGGGAAGATGTATTTGTTGATCCAGGGATCTGTAAGCGTGGAAGTGATGTTGGAACCGATAGTGTGCAGCAGGAACAGGCCGTCGTCCTTCAGGCAATGGTGCACCGTTTTCATATAGGTTGCATAATTTTTGTAGCCCACATGCTCGAACATGCCGATGGACACCACCGCATCGAATTTTTCCCGGAGGGACCGGTAGTCCATGATCCGGATATCTACCGGGAGGCCTTTGCATATCTGGCGGCCCAGCTCCGCCTGTTCTTTGGAAATAGTAATGCCGGTTACTTTCACGCCGTAATTCTCCGCCGCGAATTTCCCGAAGCTGCCCCAGCCGCAGCCAACGTCCAGCACATGCATGCCGGGCCTGAGCCTGAGCTTGCGGCAGGTGAGGTCCAGCTTGTTTTCCTGGGCTTCATTGAGCGTGCGGGCGTTGTTCCAGAAGGCGCAGGTGTAAGTCATGCGTTTGTCCAGCATAAGCACGAAAAGGTCGTTGCCGATATCATAATGCCTGCTGCCGTTGCGGTATGCGGCCGCGGGATTCTGGCGGTTGAAGAAGCGGGAGAGGAGGAGGTCCATCTTCAGTTTCAGGTTGGGCTTCAGCTGTTGCGGAAGATTGCCGCGAAGCACGCGGGTAATGAATTCATCCGGTGCCGGGCAGTCCCACCACTGCGACATATACGCTTCTCCCAGGCCCAGCGAGCCTTCGGTGAGGGTCTTGCGGTAGAAGTCTTCATGGTGCACACGGATGTCCCATGGTTCATTTCCGTTTACGGTAACGCCGGCGGAAGAGAGAAGCCGGGTCAGGATACTCTTGAATATTTCTTTTCCCATAGAATGAAGTTAACGGGCAGGTATCGGTACAAAAGTACGTAATCCGGATATATGAACGGAAGGCTTACTGGTTCAGCGCAAGGGCAAGGCCCCTGACTGATGTGGGGAAATCACCCAGTTCCGTGAATACGCCGGTTTGAAGATCAATATTGTAAAGTTTGGCAGCGCCGCCGGTTGAAAAAAGAACCCAGGCTTTGTTGTTTTGCCCGCTGATGTCGAACCCGTTAGCTGCGTCGGCATTTATGCTTGTTGTACGCCCGACGAGGGTGAGCAGCCCGCCATTAGGATTGTCCAGCCGGAACAGGCTGCCGGTAGAGGCTTCGATACCATATAGCACCGTGGAAGCGGCTCCGGTGTAATTGTTGGTGTAAGCTACAGCAGAGATGGCGTTCGCATTGGGACTGATATCGGTATCCTTTGCAGCAAGCGTGCCATTGGCCGGGTTGAGGCGGATATTGAGGTCCGCGATGTTGACCACCCGCAGCCGGTCTGCCACCGGGTTGAAGTCTACGCCGTAAGAAGTGCCTGTCAGTGCCTGTGCAAAAGTACCTACAAGCGTAGCTGCGCCCGTGGAGACGTTGATCGTATACAGGCGGGAGGCGCCGGTCACCGCGTATAACAGACCGTCTGCCGGGCGGATGTCTATGCCCAGGATAATCTCCGTCGGCGCAAGACCAGTGACGGTTTTGCTGGTGATCGTGGAAGGATTGCTGAGATTAAAGGCCAGCAGGTTGTTGTTGCTCCCGATGGCGTAGGCATTGGAGGCCGGTTGCTGATCGTTATTTTTCTTTTTGCTGCAGGAAATGCCGAGGGTAAGGGCCAGGATAAGAGCCGCATTCAGGGGTATGGATTTCATTGGTCAAATGGTTTACTATAACATACAATTTAATCATTTTACCGGAATGGATACGAGAATAAGTAAATACTCCGGCAGGAAAACAGGCGCGGACTACTTGATCAAGTAATAGATTTCAGCGGCGTAAACAATAACTTTAAATAAGTGAAAACCATCCCCGTATGAAAACCTCCTGCCTTCTCCTGCTTTGCATGGTACTGGCGGCAGGCTGCATCAAGCACCCTGAGCCGGAAGTGCCGCCTATTCCTCCTAAACCGCAATGGCTTATCAGTAAAATAATCCTGGTACGGCAAAGCGGCGTGCAGAACCCCTTGCCGGGGGAAACGCCCGCCAGCTACCTGAAACAGGTATACGAGTTTAAATACAACGCGTATTACAAACCCGTGAGCCGGTACATCTACCAGGGCCAGCCGGACACCGCCAACCTGCAGCTTGCGGAAAGGGACACCTTGCTGTACGACGCGCGGCACCGCGTTATCCAGGCAGATAATTATCCTCCCGGCGGCGCAAACATTAATGCCCGGCTGAAATTCATCTACCCCGGCAACGATACCCTGCCTTCCGCCATGGAAGTATGGTACAGCAGCTATCCCAACCGCGATTCGCTTTACCTCAGCGGCACCACGAACTTTGTATACAGGCCCGATACCGCCCTGGCCATCGGCCGCAACCTGCACGGCTCGCTGGATACCACGATGTATATTTATTCCGGCACAAACGGCAACTTCAGGCGCATTATATCCACCGCCGGCTACGAAGAAGATATCTATTACACTTTCGACAATACGCCGGCCATCGAGCGGCTGATCAATCTCAGCCATGGTATGATCTGGCGCCTGCCGATGGACTACGTGAGCCCGCCCGTACTGTCCCGCAACAACTGGACGGGCGACGGGCCGCAGGGATGGCAGAAGACCATCGAATACAATGCGGACAACCTGCCCGTCCGTTACACCATCACGGAATACGACCCGCATCCTACGAGGTGGGCCTTCCGTGTGGAATATTTTTCACCGACGCCCTGACAGGGTACATTGCCATAAAGATTACAGGGGAGCACTACAATTGTAGTGCTCCTTTGTTTTTGGAGATATAAAAATGATATACTATCTTCATCCCGCTCTCATTAACCAATAATCATTTTTTTAATCGTCAACCGCCCCGCCACCCGCGCCACCACCGGATGCGCAGCCGTTTGATTATTGGTCACCATTACTTACTTCTTATCATGAGGCAACTATTGCTCCCACTGTACATTATTTTTTTCGCCGCTCTTTCACTGGCCTGTAAAAAGAAAACCACCGCGGACCCGCAGGACGGAAAACCGGTAAAGCTTCGCGTGCTCGGCTATCTGCTGAGCGACAACAACTGGCATGGCTCCGTCAATTCCATCGATCTCTCATCTATTACCGATCTCAACCTTGCTTTCCTGAACCCCGGGGCAGACGGCAGCTTCAGCATCGATCCGGCTGTGAAGCAGGTGATGGATAAAGCCAGGGCTGCTGAGGTGCGGGTATTTATGTCCATAGGCGGCGGCGACGCGCCCGCGCACCTGGCGGAACTGGTCAGGCCTGCGAAAAGAAGCGCTTTTGTGGCGGGCATCGTTGCATTAGTGGACCAGCATGGGTTTGCGGGAGTAGACGTGGATCTTGAAAATGACCTGGTGAACGCCGATTACCCTGCATTCGTAGCTGAGCTGCGCACGGCGCTTACAGCGCGGAAAAAGCTCATGACGGCCGCTCTCGCTTCCTGGAATGCGGATAAGATACCCGATGCCACCATCCGGAGCTATGACTTCATCAACATCATGAGCTACGATAAAACAGGCCCCTGGAATACAGGCAACCCCGGACCGCATTCACCTTACGAGATGGCGGTGAACGACTTCAATTATTTCAGCAAAACGCGCGGCGTGGCCGCGGAGAAGCTGTTCATCGGCCTTCCGTTCTACGGCTATGGTTTCGGGGCGAATGCGCCAGCCAGCATCTGGTATAAAGACCTGGTGGCGCAGTACCCCGGTGCTGAGAATGCCGATGAAGTGACGGTGAACGGGGGTGGGAAGATCTACTATAACGGCCTTAATACCATCCGGCAAAAAGTGGCTTTCGCCCTTGCCAGCAAAGCAGGCGGGGTGATGATCTGGGAACTGACGCAGGACAGCCGCGACGTGAAGTCCCTGCTGAAAGCAGTGAATGAAAAGATCAATGATGATTAAAAAACTATCACGTTTTTAGCCGATCATTCCTTAGGTTTACGCCTGATTTTCTTATCACGTCTACTTAACAGAATGAAAAAGCTACTCTTAACCGGATGCCTCGCATTATCCTGCTGGATGGCGCAGGCACAGGCGGACAAAAAGCCGCATGTATTTTCACTCGGCAGATCCGAGTTCCTGCTCGACGGGAAACCTTACCAGATCATCAGCGGCGAGATGCATCCCGCGCGCATTCCGAAGGAATACTGGCGCCACCGCATCCAGATGGCAAAGGCCATGGGCTGCAACACCATTGCCGCTTATGTTTTCTGGAACTATCATGAGCTGACCGAAGGCAATTTTGATTTTAAGACAGGCAACCGCGATATTGCTGAATTTGTGCGCATCTGCCGGGAAGAGAACATGTGGGTGCTGTTCCGCCCCGGGCCCTATGTATGTGCCGAATGGGAATTCGGCGGCCTGCCGCCATACCTGCTGCGTATCCCTGATATCAAGGTGCGCTGCCTGGACCCTCGTTACATGGCTGCCGTGGAGCGTTATGTGAAAGCGCTGGCCGCGCAGGTCAGAGACCTGCAGGTGAACAAAGGCGGCCCTATCCTGATGGTGCAGGTGGAAAATGAATACGGCAGCTTCGGCAACGACAGGAATTACCTGCTCCGGCTTAAAGAGCTGTGGGACCAGAACGGCATCGAAGTGCCCTATTATACGGCAGACGGGCCAACGGCTTACATGCTCGAGGCCGGCTCCATTCCAGGCGCTGCCATCGGCCTGGATTCCGGCGGGTCAGACGAGGCATTTGCCGCCGCCATGAAGCAGAACCCGGATGTGCCTTCATTCAGCAGCGAATCGTATCCCGGCTGGCTGACGCACTGGGGAGAACAATGGGCGAGGCCCGGCATCAAAGGGATCGTGGATGAAGTAAAATACCTGATGGACCATAAAAAATCCTTCAACCTCTATGTGATCCACGGCGGCACCAACTTCGGCTACACCGCGGGCGCCAACTCAGGCGGCAAAGGCTACGAGCCGGACCTCACCAGCTACGATTACGACGCGCCTATCAATGAGCAGGGCGATACCACCGCCAAATACATGGCGCTGCGTGAAGTGATCGGCTCTTACCTGCCCAAAAAGAAGAAGCTGCCTAAGATACCCGCCGCCATCCCCGCTATCGCTTTCCCGGCCGTGCAGCTGCAACCGTATTCCAGCATCTGGGAGCACCTGCCTGCGCCGGTTGCTTCCGTGCAGCCCAAGCCTTTCGAAGCGTACGGGCAGGATTACGGTTTTATGGTCTACAAAACAAAGCTCATCGGCCATAAAAGCGGCAAGCTCACCATCGCCGAGCTGCACGATTATGCCATCGTTTTCCTGAACGGTAAATACATCGGCAAGCTG
>CBFHAF010000068.1:0-11100 GCA_965653435.1 uncultured Chitinophaga sp. | reverse complement strand
AGCTTTGCATCCGCATTCACACGGAAAGAGTAACGCCTCAGGTTCGAATTGATCACGATACCGTCCTGGTTGAAATAGTTGCCGGACACAAAATATTTAAGATTGCCTTTGGCGCTCGACAGGGATACCTGGTGATTCTGGATGGCCGCGCTTCTGAACAGCTCGTCCTGCCAGTCGGTACCCTTGCCGATGGCGGCGGGGTCTGCGAAAGGAGCCGGCAGGTTGCGCGACTGCGCCCAGTCGTTCAGGTATTCCGCGTGCTGCTGGCCGTCCATCAGCTCCAGTTTGTTCGCAACGGTCTGCACGCCGTAGTAGCCGTTGTAATCCACCGTCATTTTGCTGCCCGATCCCCGTTTCGTGGTGATGATGATCACGCCGTTGGATCCTCGTGAACCGTAGATCGCGGTAGCGGAGGCGTCTTTCAGCACTTGTATGGATTCGATGTCGTTCGGGTTGAGCGAAGCGAGCGCGTTGGTGGGCGTGAATGTTCCGTAGGAAGTGCCTGAAGGGTCTTTGCTGTTATTGTACACCGGCACATCATCTATCACGAAAAGCGGTTCGTTGCCGGCATTCAGCGAGCTGGCGCCCCTGATCCTGATGTTCAGGCGGCCACCGGGCGCCCCGGAAGCCTGTGATACGTCAACGCCTGCCGCGCGCCCCTGTATCAGCTGGTCTACGCTAACGGCAGGCTGGTTTTTAAGAGTGGCGGAAGAAATGGAGGAAATGGCGCCGGTAATGTCTTTCCGCTGTTGTGTGCCGTAACCTACCACCACTACTTCCTGCACGGAAGCAGATGAAAGCTCCATTATAATGTCCACCTTCGACTGTGCGCCGATCTTTATTTCTGTTGTTTTATAACCAACATAGGAAACGATCAGTATGCCGTTCGGATCGTAAACCCCGATCTTAAAGTTTCCGGCGGTATCCGATTTAGTGGCATTGCTTGTTCCTTTTTCCAGGAGGCTTGCCCCTGCAAGCTTTTCACCATTCTGTGCGGTGATGGTGCCTGTTACCATCAGTTTTTTTTCCTGCGCACGGAGGAAAAGTGCGGGCAGTATGCATAATGCGATTAGTGTGGAGAAGATTCTCTTTTTCATGTCGTGAAATTTTTACTGTTGTGATCTGGCGGCCATCATTTTGTCTGTTTCCTGGAGGCTGAAGCGTGTACTGACCACCGAATTTTTGTTTTCCCCGGGCTGGTATTTGATATAGGTCGTCGCCACGAACGTCTGGTCCGGCAGCAGCTCGATGCCGCTGTAGCCGCAATCCCAGGTCTTATAGCTGTGCAATAATTTGATGCGGTACTGGCCGGGCTTTTTGCTGATGATGTCGTCGTATGTGCCGACCCAGGCCATGTAAGCGTTTTTGGTGGGGCTGTTTCTGCCGGTGTCCCTGAAAACAACCACCAGCCTTCCGTCTGCACTGTATTTCGCTTTGTGCCGGTCGCCCCAAAGCGGCTCGGGTAAAGGTTCCGGCCTGGTCCAGGTGGCGCCTTCGTCGTTGCTGAGCATGTACAGGGACACTTTCTTTTCATTTTCCCGGATGAGGCAAAGGAGTTGTTTGCCGGAAGGCGAGCGGATGATCTCCGGTTCGCAGGGCTTCAGGCCGGCTGTGTCCAGGATGGCGCGCAGAGGTTCCCAGGTAAGGCCGCCATCGTTGGAAATACTTTGTACGAGGATGCATGATTTTTTCTCCACCGTTTCGCCGGGCCTTCTGCGGTTCGTCATGCCCAGCAATCTTTTGCCGCCGTCGATAGGAACGATGGAGCAGAACGGCATGCCGACAGGCCCGAGCCCGTTGCCTTTCATGGTGCTCCAGTTTTCGCCGTCGAATACGGCTTGTTGCATGTTGCGGTCTGCCCCGCTGCCGGCGAATACGATGAGGTTTTGTTTGCCTTCGGGAGTAGGCAGCAGGTAAATGGCGGGGCAATTCGCAGCGGTGATCCAATTGGAGGGCACCGGCTCAACTGCCCAGGTGCGGCCGCCGTCGCTGCTTTTTTTGATGGGGCCGCATTTTCCGCCGTGGCCGTAGGTCCACACGCAATAAATGGTTTTCCCGTCAGGCATGAGCGCGGTGGTTGGTTGGCCGTTATAAATATCTTTTGTACCCTGGGCTACGACAACATGGCGGCTGGTATCGGCAGACAGGTCGAGGACGGGCAGCGACCCACTGTCGGAAAGTGATGGCAAAAGGAAGCCTGTAAGCAGTAAATACATGCTTATGCTCATAACTGTGGAGATTGAGTTTTGTATCTGGAAATGTTATTGTCCTATATGTACTACATATAGACAAAATAAAAGAGAATTTTTAAGTTTTCCTAATTTCCGGGGAAAAAATCTATGAAACCTGTGTAATGCCCCACTGAAGCATCATTGGGCGCCACCGGATCGTCATTGCGAGGAACTAAGCGGGGGTATGTGCAGAGGGTGACGAAGCAATCTCCCAAGTATTGCGGCATACCCATTCAATGTAGGAGATTGCTTCGTCGCCCACCCGCTTTAGCTCTGCTGCTCCTCGCAATGACGCGAATGGGCCGGCGATAGAATGAAAAAGCGGATAATCATTATGCGCAATGTTAGAGAAGTGTGACCCGAACCAGTTAAAATTTCACTGGTATATACACCACATCCAACATGAAGCGCTTACTTCTGCTGCTCCCCGCAATGACGCGGATCGGCCGGCGATGGAATAAGAAAGCGGATAATGATTATGTGTAATGTTAGTGAAGTGTGACCCGAACCAGTTAAAATTTTCACTGATGTATACACCACACCCAACATGAAGCGGGTACTTCCGCTGCTCCCCGCAACGACGCGAATGAGCCGGCGATGGAATAAGAAAGCGGATAATGATTATGTTGTAATGTTAGTGGAGTGTGACCCGAACCAGTTAAAATTTTCACTGATGTATACCCCACCCCCAACATGAAGCGGGTACTTCCGCTGCTCCCCGCAACGACGCGAATGAGCCGGCGATGGAATAAGAAAGCGGGTAATTATTATTTGGAAGCGGTTATTTCAACCGGTCAAAATGAGGCTTCAGGTGCTCATACATGCCCTTCTTGAAATCCTCTTTGGTACCATTCCGGAGAATGTCCACCAGGCCACGGTGATCTACTTTCCCGCTGTATGGCTTGTTCACCAGCGTGATCACATAAGCGAAAATGGGAAGCAGCATGATCTGGAACCGCTTGAGGGTACCGTTGCCGGTCATTTCGTACAGCTTACCGTGAAAAGCGATCTCATTTTTAACCAGGAAGGACTTGTCCTTATTGATCTCACTGTTTGCGATCTCCTCGAGCTCGTCAATGTCTTCGGAAGTCATACGGGCATATAGAAGGTCTGCCAGTCCCATTTCCAGCACCAGGCGCAGCTCGAAGATGTCCCTCAGCGTGGTATCGTCTATGATCAGCGGATCCAGCACCCGCTCGAAGGCCTGAAGAATGTCAGGACTAGCGAGCACCGCACCTTTACGCTTGCGGGTCTCGATCATTCCCAGCATACGCAGGCGGCTCAGCGCTTCCCTGACCACATTACGGCTAACACCCAATGCTTCCGCGAGATCGGTTTCTTTGGGAAGCGGGTCGCCGGGTTTCAGCGACATCTTCTTCAAATACTGCCGCAGCTTCACTTCCACGTCGTCAGCCATTGTATTGGCTTTAACCCTTCCCAGGTTTTTACTCAGATCGTTGATTAACTCATCCTTCATCTTTGCCCGATTGACTTTGCTATTATGTACTACAAATATAATGCGCTTCTTCCGTTAAAACGGCAAATGAAATTTAATGTACTGATAATCAAACAAAAAGAAGAAGGCTACCCATGGGCAGCCTTCTTTTAATGGTTGGTCAGGGAAATCTATTTCTTAGCCTCGCTCTCCAGCAGCAGCTTCAATTCCTTGTTAGAGGGGCGCGGTGCGTCCGTGGAAACGATGTTCCCTTTTTTGTCGAACACCATGAACCGCGGAATGCCCTTGATATTGTAGTACTTCGCAATATCGCTCCATCCGCTGGCGAACAGCTGCACGCCGCCCAGCTCTTCACTGGCAATAAAGTCCTTCCATTTCTGGTGGTCTTTCTGCTCATCCACAGATACGCTCAGGAACAATACATCCTGCCCGTGCATTTCTTTCTCCAGCTTTTTGAGATGCGGTATCTCCCCTTTGCAGGGCCCGCACCACGTAGCCCAAACGTCCACCAGTACTACTTTCCCTTTGAAGTCGCTCAGCGACACCTGTTTGCCGTTCACGTCAGGGTAAGTGAAGTTTACTGCCTGGCCGCCGGCGGCGGTGGCTTTCTTCGCCAGTTCCGTTTTGATGTTGTTGGCGCGTACGGTCTGATCGCGGGTAAGCAGGTATTTGCCGTATTGCTGGTCCAGATCTGTATATCCAAGGAAGGTCTTGAGCCCTGCAGCCTGCTGCAGCACGGTTTCGCCTTTCAGCGTATCGTTCACGATACCCTTCATCCTTGTTTCAATGCTGTAATCGGTCACGTCGCCTTTACCCATGCGGGCGGGCATCATCTGCAGCGTGCGCATCACACGCATGCCGTACGGATAACGCAGCAGGCGCGTGTCCGTCGTATAGTACGGCACATCTATGTTTTTGAAATACGGGGTATAGTCCGCCGCTGAAGGATGTGCGGAACGGGGCGTGCTCAGCAGCTCAGCGGCAACATGCAGCATATCCATTTCACGGAACTTCGCAAACTCTGCATCGAAGCGTTTGTTGCCGGTGGACGGGAACTTTGTTTGCTGTACCTGCTGGTGGGTCTTTTCCAGCAGCGGAAAGAAGTCCACATAAGTGCTCCTGGACATCATGAAATAAACGCCTTTCCTTTCCAGCGGCACCAATGTGTTATGCCATTTCTCCATGGCCAGGTTCTCCGGCGAATTCTTACCCGTCAATACATACGAAGTATCGATCACTTTCAGGTTCAGCTGGTCCTTCTGTTTAAAATAAAACGTGTATTTGTCCTGGGGCGAATTCGCGCCGCCGGTGCCGATCACATAAAATCCTTCCTTTTCCGGGCGGTAATAGAACCCGAAAGCGGAATCGGCGCCGGGCCTGGAGGCAGCCACTTCTTCCAGTCTTCCATGCTCCACGCGGAAAAGGCGGACATGGCCGTCGTGCCGGCGCATCCATTCACCGGAAATGGTAACCTGCGCTTCAACGAATACAGGCAGGCAAAGAAGGGCCATTAAAGCCACATGCAGTTTTTTCATTTGTTTTCAGATAATGTTTGGTTAATAACTGTTTGGATACGTCCCATTGCTCATAGGCGGCGCAAGGTAGATCACGTCTCCCACGCTGCCCTGCCCTTCCATCGTGAAAGCAGGAGCGGCAGCCAGGTTTCCGGACGTTTTCTGAAATGCGCGCACTTTATAATGGCCGTTGCCGGCAGTGCCTATCAGTATATAATTGTAATAAAACGGCTGCTCGGCCGCAGCACTGCCGGAGTACTTACGGTGACGGATAAACGTGACCGTTTCCCCCGCCGGCACGGTAAACTGCAATTGTTCCGCGCCGTTGCTCAGGTTCCGGGACCATACTTCGCCGCCAGTCGAGAAATACAGGATATTCTCATCCGCCACGATCAGCCCGAAACGTTGCGCCCCGCTTAGCTTGTCCGTTGGCGCCAGCGTATCGTTCTCCATTTTCAACGCAAAATTGGAGGGCGTGATGATGGACAATATCTTCAACGCAGGATCCGCCTTGTCGCGGAAAAGAGCCACACCTGTATAAGGGTTGGTGGATTTTATACCCATGAGCAACAGCTCTTTATTATTCCTGTTGGCGGGCATTTCAGTACCGCTTGCGTCGGTAACGGCAGACATAACAGAACCCGTGCCGGTAGCGGAAACGAAGGAAGAGCTGAGCTCGTCGAAAAAGAAGGGGTTCCAGGACTGGTGCGCCAGGAAATATTTTGAAAGGCTGTAAGGGCTGTTGCTGTCGTCGCGCAGCTGCCTGCCGCCAAACAGGCCCACGTTGGCGGCCATGGAGTAGATGCTGTACAGCTGCCCGTCGTTCACGAAATAGTTAGCCTGTGAAGCTTCGCTGATGCTGCCGGGCTTTTTTACGGAAGGCGTTTCATAGAACATGCCGCTGAGGCCGTGTATTTCTTTGAAAGTATTGATGTTCACCACGCTGGCATCTTTATCCGACAAGATGAAAAGCGACCTGGTGTTGGCCATCGTTCCGGTAACGTTGGATTTATAATTGGTATAAAACCCGAACAGCCTTGCTTCCCCATCCAGCTTCCGGTTATTCACCAGCGAAAACACATTTTCCATTTTTGATGCGGGGGCAATGCCGGAAGGCGTGAGGAAAAGGTCCACATCCGTTTTGCCGCCATCGTCCTTCATCACATACCAGCCACGGGTGAACTGGGTGATCACGTTCACATTGGCGGTTACGATCCTGCTGAGACCCGTATGAACGTTCTTTGCGCCGAACACCAGCACCCAGCCTTTGGCCGGCTGGGTCACAAGGTAATCCAGGGCTTTGGAACGCCCGATGGTATCCACTTTGGGCGCATAACCCTGCACATTGGTTTCATAGATGCCCCACCAGTAGGTAAATTCCGCTTTAGGATCGCTGGAGCTTACCTGCGGGTCGATGGTGATCCTGTCTACCAGCGAAACTTTATCGTAGGATGCTGCAATACCGCTGATGGCAATCTCTTCGGGCGCGTCGTAAGTATAATTGCCATGGTCCTTATAGCAGGAGCTGAGCAGCAAAATGCAGAACGCGGCCAGGCTTTGATATATCAATTTCATGAAAAGCTGTTTTGAAGATTAAGGGAATACGACGGTTTCTCCCGTTTCATCCGTCAGCGGTTCACCGGGATGGGCGTTATTGTAATCTGTGAGCAGGGTACGCAGTTTCAGCCTCCAGAAGCTGAGCAGGGCGAAATCAGTATTCACTTCGGTCAGGAACTCCTGGTCCCACTTCTCCCCCGTCTGTCCGATCATGAAAGAGTGCTTCACGCGGCTGTACTTGCCCCAGTAATATTGCACGGCGGAAGCGTTCCATGCCGCGGGCTGGCTGAGCATATCGGTAAAGTCCACCCTTCTCCAGAGCTTCCTGATCTCTCCCGGCTGGAAGTGCTCGTTGGCCTTCACCTGTATCTGCAGCTGCACGCTTTTGTTCTTCAGCGAAGGATCCCGCAGCAGGATGACAGGCACGGAATCGTGCACAGTGCCTGCTTTTATCACATACAGGTCTTTCAGCGAAGGGTCTGAAAAAGCCTTATAATGCACGCCCGGCACGGCATTCTCCGCCCCTTCCAATATAACCTGTTCGAGGGTGAAAGGCCGGTCCTTTCCGCTCACACCCCCAATGGCATAAATATCGAAGTACACGGTATCCTGCGTGGTAGTGGCCGGTTCGTAATAAAAAGTATAAGGCTTCACCGTATCGGCCATATCGAACGATGCGCTGTAGATGCGGTCTATCGCCGGCCCGAACTGCAGCCGGGCGGTATCATTGTATAAGTAATACTGATCTTTTTTGCAGGCTGCCAGTAAAACGGTCAGCATAGCGATAGTCAATATCTGTTTCATGTGTTGATAATTTATTTTCCAATAGCCGGCAGGATGAAGCTTCGTCCATGTATGGGCATTTCCCCGGCTTCATCCATTACGCTTTTGTTATTGAACAAATTCATTCAGCGGCAGCGGCACCACATAATTAATGGTGGCTGCGGAAGGCGCCCACAGGAAACTGGCCTTGGGAGCGTTGATGCGCTTGTAGGCGAAGAACGCCTGCCCTTCGGCGAAAAATTCCTTGCGGTATTCTTTTACCAGGTCGCGCTGCAGCTGTTCAGGGTCGGAAGGCAGCGGCGCATTGGCAATGTTGCGCGCAGTGCGGAATTCATCCCAGTACCGTTGCCCTTCTCCTGCCGGAGCGGTTTCCGCGGCAACGAGATACATTTCGCTGACGCGCAGCATCGGTATCTGGAAAGGCGCTATCTGGGCGTTTTCCGTGGCAGCCATGTATTTCTTCAGGATGTAGCACTTGGAGCCGTTTCCCAGCGTGATCAGCGACCAGAGATTGGTTTCGCGGATGTCCGTACCGGTGTTGCCGTACAGCTGGTTGTTCACGGTGGTAACGGCGCTGCCTTTCTTCAGGTTGCCGGAAAGGAAATGCGTTTCATATTTCACCGCCAGCTGGAAATCGTACAGCCCGAACGTATGTTCCATGGAGAGGTTCAGGTTGCCGCCGGACATATCGCTCAGCACGCCGAGGCGGAATTTGGCGTTGCCGTCCGGGTTCTTCGCCTCTATCACTTCTTTGGCGCAGGCGTAAGCGGAACCGTTGTCCTGGAACCAGAGGTATGCGCGGGCCTGTAATGCTTTCACGGCGTAATAGTTCATTCGCAGGAAGCGCCAGGCGGAATAAGTGTTGTCCGGGCGGAAAGGAGAGTTGCTGCTGCCGGGACTGGAAAGTTCTGCCTGGGAATATTTGGTGAACGGATCCGTATCCTTCAGCAATGCGGCCGCTTCAGTAAGATCATTCAGCAACTCGGCCTGGTATTGTTCATAAGCCAGGTGCTGGTTCGGATTCTTGGAGATCTTTTTCACATACGGCAGCACCGTACCGCCGGGAATATTGCCCGGCACCGGCCCGAAAAGCCGCAGCAGGTCCAGGTGGCAATAGGCGCGCAGTGCAAGGCATTCGCCCTTCATCATTTCATACGAGCCGGGTGAAAGGAACACGTCCTTTTTTGCATCCACCTCGGCCAGGATGGCATTGATACTGGAAATGATCTTGTATTCCTGCGCATATATAGCAGATAAAGCAGCCTGCACGCCTTCGTCTGAATAGTTAAAAAGGCCAAGGCGCTGCTCGGTGCTATTGCTGGTCACATCCCAGGAAGAGGTCAGCCTTTCTATCGTGCCGAAGGTCATATGCTGGCCATAGGCGGAAGTAGCCTTCATCTGGATGTACACACCGGTGAGCGCGTCCTGGAAGCCGCTCTCGGTCGTAAAAAGCAGGTCGGCGGGCATCTGCGTCTTGGGCTGAACGGTCAGCCATTTTTTGCAGGAGGCAGTGCATAACACCATGCCCAGCAGCCCCGCGATAATATATTTACTCGATGTCATTGTAATACTGGTTTGCTGGTTAGAACATAGCGTTTACGGTCAGGGACATCTGGCGGGAGAAAGGATAATCGGTGCCCCTTTCGCGCCGTACGGTAGACAGGTAGAAGAGATCAGCCATGTTTGCCGAGAACGACAGCGCCTGCATTTTCAGCTTCCTCGCGAACGTGCTTTTTACGTCGTACTGGAAATTGGCGTTTTGCATGGTAAGCGTTTTTTCATCCTGCACGAAGCGCGAGGTGCGGTTGGTGCGGGCCGTTACCAGCAATCCTTTGAAAGCGGCATTGTCTCCAGGTTTCTGCCAGCGGTTGTCGTATACGCGGGCATCCACGTTGTAGGCGTAATCCGCATTCTCCACTTTGTTGATCAGCGTCTGGTTATAGAGCTGGCCGCCGAAGCGGTAACCGAAGGACAGGTTCATGGAAAAATTCTTATACCGCAGCATGGTGCTGAAGTTGCCGAAATAAGCCGGCTCGCTGATGCCGCTGGCCCGCAGGTCCAATGAGTTCCAGGTATAGGTGGGCTGGCCGTTCCTGTCCAGGTACATTTCCTTGCCCGTGCTGGGATCTATGCCCAGCGAGGGTACCACCCAGATGGTGTTGGAAGAATATCCTTCTTTGTACAGGAAGCCGGGTACCGCCCCTGCGGCGTTCTCGATGCTTTTCTGCGCGGCTTTGAGCGCGTCGGAGATCTGCACGATCCTGTTCACATTGTGCACCAGCGCACCACTGATGCTCCAGGCAATCCCTTTTTGGGTATTGCGCACTACGAATGCGGTGGCCTTCACCTCTATCCCGCGGTTCTCCAGCTTCCCGATGTTCTCGATATAGCTGGGGAAGCCGCTGGAAGCAGGAAGGTCTACAGAGGATATAAGCCCGTTGGTGGTTTCGATATAATAATCTGCCACGAGGCTCAGTCGGCGGTTGAAAAGGTCCGCTTCAAGCCCGATATCGTAGTTCATTTTCTGCTGCCATTTCAGGAACTCGTTGCCGAGGCCCAGCAGGTAAGCGCCCGTCCAGTTGTAATAGCGGTCGTCTGTGAAATAGCGGTAGGTAGATAAAGCCTGGTAGGCGTTGAAGTTCTGCGAACCGGTAACGCCCATGGAGCCGCGCAGTTTCAGGCGGTTGATGAATGCCAGGTCTTTGAACATGGATTCTTTATGCAGGTTCCAGCCAAGGCCGGCGGACCAGAAAGGAGCAAAGCGGTTGAGCCTTCCGAATTGGGAAGCGCCGTCTGAGCGGAGGGAGAGGTCCATGAAATAGCGTTCGTCGTAGGTATAGTTCACGCTGCCGGTAACACCTACGGACCGGGAAAGGCTTTCGGAGCCGCCCGGTTTGCCGCCTTCTGCATATTGCAGTGCCATGGAAATAAAATCGAAGTTAGGATTGGTAAAGCCCTCTGCGAGGAAACTGTAGCCTGAAGCCCTGGTCTCGCGGATGTTGTAGTCCAGCCCGGCGAACAGCGCATGGGCGCCAAACTGGCGGGTGTAGCTGAGGTTGGCGCTTGCATCGTAGCGGAAGCCTTTGTTCACGCCGTACCGGTAGGAGCCCCGGCGGAGGATGTTTTCAGTAGATGCAAAGGCGGTATGGTCCGCGGGACGGAAATAATCCGAATCCGAGTTCATTTTCGTAAGCCCCAGCCTCGCCCTGAAGAGGAGATCCGGGTGCAGGCGCCATTCTACGGAAAGATTGTTGGTAATGTCTGTGGTTTTATATTCCTGAAAGGTATTAAGAGTAGCATCGTACAAAGGGTTGACAGGAAGCAGGTTCCAGCGGCCGGAGTATATATTGGAACCGGAATAGCCCAGCTGTTTCCTTACGCGCCCTTTTTCATCGTAGGGCGCCCAGTAAGGGTTCATCTTTACATAATCGGAAAATGAGCCATAGGGAGATTCCGCGCTTTCTCCCAGCCCGATCAGCAGGCTGTTGGTGAAGCGGATGTTGCGGTAATAATAGCTGAGGTTGATGGTGCCGTTGAAAGTGCGGCGGGAAGAGCCTTT
>CBFHAF010000067.1:0-11101 GCA_965653435.1 uncultured Chitinophaga sp. | reverse complement strand
GTAATGGTGATGTTCAGGCCGCCCAGGAGGTTGTCCCACTCTTCCTTGTTATACCCTTGCTGCGCCAGCTGCGCGATCACGTTGTTGCTGTTCAGCGCCGGCACTACGAAATTGCCCAGCGAATCTTTCACGGGGTAGATGCGCGGGGTGCGGATGGCGTCGCGCATGAGCAGCCCGATGTCCGGCTGTTGTTTGTTGTAATATGATTTCGTATAGGCGAGGTTCATGTCCACCCTCACGTATTTGCTTACGTCAACGGAGATGTTGGCGCGGGCGTTATACCGCTTGTAGTTGAAATCGATATCGGAAGGGATGTATTTGTTCTGGAGCATGTTGCCCTGGTTCACATATCCCAGAGAAAGCAGGTAGCTGGAGCTTTTTCCGCCGCCGGTAAGGCTGAGGCTGTGATTCTGCTGCGGGGTGTATTTGCGCAGCATCTCGTCTACATAGGCAGGCTCTGAGCCCCTGTTTTTCCAGTATGCTATCTGTTCGGGCGTGAACTGCGGGGTTTTGCCGGAGTTCACCAGCGCTTCGTTTTTCAATGTCATGTATTCCCATCCTTCCACCTGGCGGGTCATGGTAGTGGGTGACTGCCAGCCATACATGCCGTTATACATCACGGCGGGCTTATCGTCTTTCTTTCCTTTTTTGGTGGTGATGTAAATAACGCCGTTGGCTGCCTGTGAACCGTATATCGCGGAAGAGGCGGCGTCTTTCAGCACAGAGATGCTCTCCACATCATACGGGTTCAGGTTGCGCAGGCCTTCGTTGCCTGCCTGCACACCGTCTATGATAATGAGCGGCGCGTTGCCGGTAAGGCTGCCCACGCCACGGATATTCAGCACCATTGCGGCACCCGGCTCAGCGGTATTCTGCTGAAGGGTGAGGTTGGGCGCGGTTCCCTGCAAAGCCTGGAACATGTTGGATACGGGCCTGCTTTCGATATCTTTCGTGGAAATGGTGCTGATGGCGGCGGTCACCTGCTTCTTCCGCTGTGAGCCATATGCGGTGATCACCACTTCGCCCAGCTCTTTCGAATCGGTGCTGAGCACGATGGTAATGCTGGTACGCCGGCTGATGGGCACAACAGCGGGAAGGAACCCTACGTAGGTGCATACCAGCGTGCCATCCATAGATGAAGCGGGAAGCTTTAATGTGAAATATCCTTGTTCGTTGGTGACGGCGCCGATGTTCTGGGCGCTTTGCAGGCGAACGTTTACGCCGGGTATCCCCTCACCGTTATCACTCACCACCCGACCGGAGATGGTCACGTCGTCCTGCTGTGAATTTACGGTGGTGGCGGCGTTTCCCTGTTTCAGGATGATCTTGTTGCTGATCAGCTCGTAGCGGATGGCAAGCGGGGAGCAGATCATTTCGAGCACCTCTTCGAGCCGTTTGTCCTTTACGTTGAGGGTGATCTTTTGGGCGGCCGGAATCTCGTCGTTCGAGAAAACGAATACATAGGCCGTCTGCTGTTCGATCTTTTCAAGCACATCGGTGAGCCTGGTATCTTTTACCTGGAGGCTGATGCGCTTGTCCAGCGGCTTCTGGGTGTCCTTTGCCTGTTGCTCCCCTGCTATGCCGGCGGCGGCGAAAGTATGCTGCGCCTGGAGGCCGGGCAGGCCCATCAGCGTAAGGCATAAGAATAGCATCAGGAACAACGAACGGAAAGGCCCCACGTTAGGTTGTGGTCTTTCTTTCATAACGTTAGCGAAATTGTTTTGCGAATTGATTTATATACTACTTTGATTGACGTGGTTATTCACTGATCAGCAGGGTGCTGTCTGTGAGGCTGTATCTGAATGTCCTGGACCGGGCCAGGTAATATAAAATATCCTGTAAACTGTTATTCTGGAACGAGCCCGTCATGCGGTAATGGCGCGGCGCATCCGATTCAAAGATCACTTTCTTGCCGAAGCTGCGTTCCAGCTCGCGGCATATATCTTCCAGCGATGCATCGCGGAAAATGAGGCGGCCTTCGGTCCACGCCTTTTCGTCTGCGCCTGAAGTGTTCTCTTTTACAATATCCTCGCTGGTTTGGCGATAGGTTACTTTCTCATCGGGAGTGATGTAGAACGTATCCGGCGGAAGGTTTCCTTTCCCGTATTTGGGAATGAAGGCTACTTTGCCCGTGGTAACAGAGGTTTGCACCGGCTCATTGTCGTAGGCGCGCACGTTGAAGGAAGTACCCAGCACTTTCACGGTGCCTTTGGCGAGGTGAACGATGAAAGGCCGCTCCTGGTCTTTCGTTACATCAAAAAAGGCTTCTCCGCTGAGATATACTTCGCGGCTGGTGCGGGAAAACACTTCCGGGTAAGAAAGCCTGCTTTCCGCGTTGAGCCAAATCTTACTCCCGTCCGCCAGCTCTATCACCGCGCGGGTAGCCTTGCCGTTCTGGCGGTTGAGCCATTGCGCAGTGTCCTTCATGGCCCTGGCAACCGGCCCTGATGTATCCGGAAGGTCGCGGCGCACGTAAAGAAAAGCCGCGATCAGCAAAGCTATGGAGGCAGCGGCAGCGGTATATAAAAGCCACCTGCGCCGCGGGAAGGCAATTCCTTCTGCGGGCACGGCTTCTTCCAGCCCGGGCACGGTTGTGTTTGCAGCGGCTTCTTCAGGGCCGGGAAAAGAAACAGCTGCCATCTTCTCCTTTCCGCTTCGGACCCTGTTTAGCGTCCGTTCCAGCGCCTGTTCCGTTTCCGCGGAAGACAAGCCCTCGTGTGCGGAAAAATATTACTGGAGGAGGTGATAACGTTCCTTCAGGTCGTCCTGTTGCAACAGCCCTTCAAGTTCTGTCAATTCAGCCGCTGTGGCTTGCCCTGCCAGTTTCCTGGCCAGCAGTTCTATGAATTGTTCTTCGTTGATCATCTTTCTGTTGAGCTGTTGTAGTTATTAGGACAGGCATATCCCCTGAATTACGTACAGGGGTTTAAAAAATATTTATGAGCAGCAGCAGCCAGAGCATGGCGGGCGGTTCTTTTCGTTTTTTGCCGGGCTTCGAGGAAAGGAACGGCGTAATGGCTTCGTTCAGCCGGCGGATGGCGCGGAACAGCTGGGTTTCCACCGTCCTGGGACTGATATTGAGGATCACGGCCACATCTTTATACCGGAACCCTTCGTCGCGGATGAGCCGGAACACTTTGCGGCACTGGTCCGGCAGGCGGCTCACCTCCTGGTCCAGCCGGTGGTGCATTTCCTTCCACTCCATTTCCTTTTCGGGATCGGTCGGCGCGCTGAGCTGCGCCAGGCCGTCGTCCAACGGGGCAATGCGGAAGGTGGAAAATTGTTCGAGATAATTAAGGGAATGGTTCTTTACGGCCACAAAGAGGTATACTTCCAGGTTGGCAACCGTTTCCAGCTCCAGGCGGCGGTTCCAGAGCTTCACGAACACGTCGGACACGATCTCTTCCGCTGCTTCGCGGGAATCCACATATTGTATACAGAAACGGAGAAGGCGGTCATACAGCAGCCTGAACAAGGCGGCGAATGCCTGTTCACTTTCGCAACGTGCAATTTGGAGCTGCAGCTCCCTGATTTTGGCGTGGATGGCTGTCATGTCACTTAAACCCTCAGTTCCGGCTGCTCCTCCATGGCGCAAATCACCGGTTTGTTATGATAGGACAGGTATTTTTGGAAAAATACGTACAAAAGGCGGGATTTTTTTTGAAGGGCATCGGGAAAAGGAGTACATCCATTTCGTTTTTTTATCATATAAATATTAACCATCCATGAAGAATTATTCCTTACCCAGGAATTCTACTGGCGACGATCCCTCAAAGCCAAGCCCGGGCACTGAAAAGGAGAAACACCGTAACCGGCTGCAGGCTTTCGGGAAAAGACATTTGTGATCATAACTGGTGGAATGCTGTTTACTGCAATTTTGCAAAGGGGTTGCCGGACTCCAAAGGAGCTGAAAATATGCATACATCCCGCATAGAAAACACCTGTATTCAATGCCCGGGGCGGGCAAAACGAACAATCTCCTCCCCTTTCCCCATGATCACCTCCGCCGCAAGGTCAATGAAAAGCCCGTGGGCCACGAGGCCGGTGATATGGTCCAGCTCCTGCGCCAGCGCGGCCGGGTCGGCAATCAATCCGAAATCGGCGTCCAGCACCTGGTTGCCTTCGTCTGTTACAAAACCCTCGCGGAGGATGCAGGTGGCGCCGAGCTTTTCCAGTTGCCGCTGCACAAAACCGCGCGCAAAGGGAATTGTTTCGATGGGCAGCCTGAATGCGCCCAGCTGTTCCACCAGCTTGCTGCTGTCTGCAATGATCACTTCCCGCTTCGTTTTTTCTGCCACGATCTTTTCACGGAGGAATGCGCCGCCGCCGCCTTTGAGCAGCTGCAGCTGCGGCGTGAATTCATCGGCGCCGTCTATGGTAATATCGATTTCTTCAACAGCATTGATATCGGTCAGCGGGATGCCGAGCGCGGCAGCAAGGCGGGCAGTTCTTACGGAGGTGGGAACACCGCTTATGCGAAGGCCCCGGAGAGCAATCTCATGGATAACAAATTCAGCAGTGGTGCCGGTACCAAGACCAACCACCTGGCCGTCCTGAATGAGCTTTACGGCAGCCATGGCAGCGGCGTGTTTTTCATTGTTCTGTTGCGCAGTCATCTTACAATTTACGCAGGCAAAGAGATTCTAAAAAATTAATGTAGATTTAGAAGTATGAAATTCCACGCGACCTTATGCCTCGCCTTGCTTTTCTACACCAGCGCATTGGCGCAGCGCCCTTTTAAGGTGATCGCTTTTTTCACCGGGAAAAACGACCAGGCGCATATCAGTTTTGTGCGTGAAGCCCATCAATGGTTTCCCGCGATGGGCGCGAAGTATCATTTCACATACGATTCCACCAGCAACTGGGACAACCTGAATACCACTTTCCTGGCTGATTACAACGTAGTCCTCTTCCTGGACACACGGCCTGAGAAGCCCGCCCAGCGGGAAGCATTCCGCCAATACATGGAAAATGGCGGCGCCTGGATGGGCTTCCATTTCTCAGCGTTTGCGCTCACACCTTCGCAATTCCCTCAGAACTGGGAATGGTACCATAACACTTTCCTCGGCTCGGGCTCCTACGGCAGCAATACCTGGCGTCCGACATCAGCGGTGCTGCGGGTGGAAGATTCCACACATCCCGCCATGAAAGGGATGCCCCGAACTTTTTCCGCCTCGCCGAACGAATGGTACCGCTGGAGCAACGACCTCCGCAAAAATCCCGACATCCGCATCCTGCTGTCCATAGACCCCAGCAGCTTCCCCCTCGGCACCGGCCCCAAGCAGCATGAGATCTGGACCAGCGGCTATTACCCCGTTGTGTGGAGCAACAAAAATTATAAGATGGTGTACATGAACATGGGCCACAACGATATTGATTACGAGAACAGGACCAATAAAACGCTGTCTTTTACGTTTGATAACGCCGTGCAGAACCAGCTGATCATTAACTGCCTTTTGTGGCTGGGCGGCGCTGTACAATAACCTATACGCATGAATATATGTCTTCAGAAATCACTCCCTGTCAATAAGATCAGGTCGCTTTGTTCATCGCTGTGCAACAGCAGCTTCCGTACGTCCAGGTCCGGGTAATGCGGTGCAGCCAGGCGGGCAAGCCCGCCGAATCCTTTCGTATCGCGCGGCTTGATCTGCTGATAGGTCCAGGAAGCGGCGGGGTCGGCATACGGCAGCATCCAGCAGAATGCTTTTTTAAGGCTTTTGCCGCCGGCTGTTTCCATTGTCCAGAGGTTGAGCCCTATATTCTCCGCCATCCGGGCAAGTTCAAAAAAACCTTTCAGGTTCATCTGCGAATAATTCCAGGAAAGTGTGCGTGCCAGCTCATGCGGCTGGCTGCCGTCTTCCTTCAGCTGGCTTTCGATCCGGGGAATGGTTTGCTCCCGCAGTATCTTTCCCGCCAGCGCCGTATCGCCCAGGAACAGGGAGATAGATACTGTTTGCACATCATACCAGGTGCCGTGGTTATTATGTTCATCCGCTTCGTCCCTGCCGATGGGGCTGATGCGCATCCATTGCAGGAAGCTGGCGTACCAATGGCGGATAGCGCCACTTTCGCCTGCGTTCAATACACCGGAACCTTTCAATAACACAACGCCGTCCAGCAGCTTGGCAAGACTTCTCGTATCTATCAGCCCGATGCCCCGGCCCTTCGTAATACCGGGAATGGACTGCCCGAAATCCAGGTTCGGGTTCATGCGTGTGGCGGGATCGATGAACCAGGCTCGGAGGAGGCGCGCGGCATGGGCCGCGTATTCCTGTTTGCCGGTGTAATGCCATGCAATGCTCAGCAGGTAAACGTCGCGGCAGAGCGCGTTATGGTATTCCGCATCGCGGATGGAAAAACGTTCCGGGTTCACCTGCCCGTCTTTCCGGATGTAGGGCAGGCCGTCCTTTTTGGAAGGATCGGGCCACCAGTAAGGGCCTATGCTCATATAATCGTGCTTGTCGCCGCTGGGCGGCATTTTGTCTTTGAACACGACCGAGTACGGCCCGTTGCGCAGCGACTTATCCGCTTCCTGCAAAATATTCGCGAGCGCTTTCACAGCCGCCGTATCGCCTTGCTGTACAAGCTGCCTGCTTTTCTTGAGCGTTTCGGGGCGCATCAGGAAAGTGCGCGGCGTATCCGCAGCCCGGCTATTAAGGCTGAACGCCAGGCAGAACAGGAGCTTGCTCCATGATAATATATTTTTCATTGCTGGTCTTTTATCGGGAAGATTTGTTGCCATTGCCGCCGAAAAAATTGTTTCCCGCAGGCTGGCCAAGGCCGGAGAGGAGCAGCAGCAGGGACAGGATAAGCCTTTCCATGGTTTCGCGCGGAAGGACTAAAAATAAACGGGGGCTGGTTGCCCAGCCCCCGTTCCTGCATTACTTCATTGTATAACGTTTGATGCTGATCACGGCAGTCTTATTGGGATTGCTCGCGGAATTGACGAAAACATAAGCCCTGTACTTCCCATCGGCGGTCTCCAGCCATACGCCGTAATCTTTCGCCAGGCCAAGCGTGTGGTTCACTCCCTGGCCGAGGTCCAGTTTCTGGAAATCAAGGTCGTCTATAAAAATACCAAACTGGTCGCGGGACAGTTGCTGGTCGCGCAGCTGCCATACTTTCATCAGCTTTGTGTCCCTGTTCGCGCCCGCCGGCAGGGTAATACCGGGCAGGTACAGCGGGTCCGCGGCGGGTGCAACGAGCGCATGGCCAAAAGATGAAGGCGTGGTGCGGTGCAGGTATACCAGGTCGATCTTATCGGCATTCGCTGCGGCGTCTGCCTGGTTGTAGGCCGCCATATCGGCGATGGAAACGTACCTGGCGCCCGCGTCTGCCAGGGGTATATCCAGCTTCATTTCCATAGTGGCCACTTTGAAGGGGCCAAGGTCGTAGCTCACGGTTTGCCCGTTGCTGGCAGTGGCGGTGAACTTAAAGCTCACTTCCTTACCCCTGGCTTCTTCGCCCGGAACATAATAATAACGGAGGGTGGCCGCCATCGTGTCTTTGTTGAAGGTCACGGAGGTTACATTCCCTTTGTTCTCAGAAGGATTGGCTACCACTACGCCGGTATCCTGGCCGCTGCCGTTCGTGAAAAACGAGCGGTGCTCCAGGTAAGTAGCGGGAGCACCTGCAATAGAGGCTTCCACCTGTGCTGAAACGAGCTTCCCTTTGGCGGCAGGGAGCGCAATGGCGTAGGCGAACTCCATCCTGACGCCGACCAGCGAAGGGCCAATGCTGCGTTTGATGGCGTCGTTCTGCAGCTCGTTCTTCGGCTGCGGCACCTCGTAATCCTTATCGGCGCACGATGCGAACATCAATACTGCTGCCGCAAGCGCTGTTGTATATTGAAAGATTTTTCCTGTCATGATTCATTGTTTTAGTAGGACAACTATTTTTCGACCGATACAAATACTTTGTAGGTCTTTCTCACCTGCCTGTTGCCGGATATCACCGTCCAGGACCTTTGCGTGGTCGTATCCGAAAAATCCACCCAGGTGGTGATCTTCGGGTCCAGCTTGCAATCCTGCGCCAGGCCGAAACGGGGCCAGATCTTTTTCAGGTCTGTTCCGAATCGCACGTTCATCTTGATCGTCTGGGCAACGGTATCGATCACTGCCTGCTTACTGTGCACCACCAGGTGGTCTGAGCCCAGCATTTCGAAGCTGCTCACAAAACATTCCGCACGGGTGGTAATAAGGAGCCCGTCTTCATCTACGGGATTGTCTTTTTTACAACCCATCCAGGCCATCGCGGAAAATATTACCAGGAAAACTGCTGAAATATATTTTTTCATCTCTTCGGATTTTTAAATTATAACCATGGTGTGTTCTGCGTGAGCTTAGGGTTGCGTTCCCTTTCACCCAGCGGTATCCTGAAAATGTACACGCGCTGGTAAGCTCTTTCCTGCTGGTTCTGAAACACACCTCTTGTGGTGATCTCGCCATGTGTATCGCGGAAGTCGCGGCCGGGGCCGCCGGTAGGGCCAAATACCCTTTCGATTGCTCTCCAGCGGCGGAGGTCCCAGAAACGGTGTCCTTCGGCGAACAGCTCAACGATGCGTTCCTGTTCGATCGCGTTGAAAAATGCTTCCCTGCTGGCGGTTTTATCAGCCGCTAAAGGAGGCAGGTTGCCGCGGCGGCGTATTTTGTTCACCAGCTCAATGGCTTCCGTATTCGGCCCGCCAATAGCGTTGGACGCTTCTGCATACATCAGGTATACATCTGCCAGGCGTATCCAGGGATAGGTATAGTTACCATCGCTGCGCCCCAGCCCCGCAGTGTTGCGGAGGAATTTGCGGAAAACGTAGCCGGTATTGCAACCGTCGGTGTTATACACGTTGTCGTACCGGATGCCGTTCACCACGATATTCGGCGAGTTCCATGTGTTATAAATAAAAGGAATGAAACCGGTGGACTTCAGCGAGTTGAAACCCACGCTCAGCTCATAGTCCCACATGATGGAAGACTTCATGCGGTAATCCCTGTTCGCGTAGCTCAGCGGGTTCAGCGCGGAGTTGGGACGGGTCCTTGCATCAGCCACGCTGGGTTTCAGCGGGATCAGCGGGGGCGCAAAGTCGCCGGTGGTGGTCAGTTGGTAGCGGTCGGCGATTTCAAAGCGCGGGGTCATCCAGCACTGTGAGCCTTCGTGGGAACGGCCGGCCACATCGCGCATCAGCTCCTCGCCCTGGCCGGTGTTGATCCCGCCATGGGTAAAGCCCAGCACGAATTCCGTATTATTGTCATTCGCCACCGGTGTAAAGAGATAATAGTAGTTCGGTAATTTTTCCGCTTTACCAAGGGTGTCGATCTCACCGGGATCGCCATTCCTCCAGAGGTTGAGGCCCATGCCCAGGGCCACTGTCCTGAGGTCGGCCGCGGCCTTCGTATAGGCGTCCGTGGCTTCAGCCTGGCTGGGCTGGAAAGTTTCCAGCTCGGGCCATCCATACTGGTTCCAGCTTGCCCAGTACAACATCAGTTTTCCACGGAGGGCAAGCGCGGAGGCTTTGGTAAAACGGCCCTGTTCGGAAGATACCTGCGGCAGCTTTTCAAAAGCATACGAAAGATCAGCATAAATGGAATCTTTGATCGCTCTGATCGGCGTGCGCGTGATCTGCGCGATCTCATACTGGTTGCCGGGGTTGATCACCTGTGTGAAGTAAGGCACATCGCCCCACATGGTGATCAGCCTGAAATACACCAGCCCCCTCAGCAGGCGCGCCTCACCCATGATGCGTTCCAGCTCGGGAATAGCCGTGCTGCCCACTTTCGGGATCAGCGCCTTGACATTCTCGATCACATAATTCGTTCTGTTCACGCCGCCGTACAGGTAGCGGAACATCCTGTCGTAACGGTCGCCGCCGCCGGAAGGTGAAGCCGGGCTCCAGTTACCGGTGGGATAAGCCCCGCCTTTTTGCAGCGAACCGCTGTTCAGGTCGTCGTTCACGGTAGAGCTGGTTCCACGCACGCGCTGGAATTCAGCCAGCCCGTCAAAATAATATTCACGGTCGAAAAGCGGGCGGACGTCTGCATACGCGCCCATCACGGCCACTTTTGCATCTTTCTCCGATTTCCAGAACTGGGATTCGGGAAGTTCCGTGGTGGGCTCCTGGTCCAGCAGGTCCTTCACGCAGGATGTAGCCAGTACACACCATCCCGCCGCTATCGCCAATAATTGTATATGAATGCGTTGTCTTTTCATTTTTGTACTTTTTAAAGGCCTACATTAATACCGAAGGAATATGACTTGTTTAACGGGTAAGCGTTACTCCTGTTGCCGGTCAGTTCCGGGTCAAGGCCGCGGAATTTGGTAATGGTGCCAAGGTTTTCAGCGGAACCGAAGATCCTGAAGCTATACAGCCCGACTCTTTTCAGAAGGTCGGCCGGAATGGAGTATCCAACCTGTATATTCTTGAAACGGATGTAATTCAGGTTGTCCAGCCAGAATGTGGTTTCTGAACGGTTGTTGCCTGAACCGCCGAGGCGCGGCCACTCTCCGTTGGGATTATCGTGGTTCCAGGGAAGGTTCCACTGGTCCCAGCCCCAGGCGTAACGCGCTGCGGAAGGGTTTACGTTGTTGTAGTTGTTGATCCAGTAATCTTTACGGCCGGTGGCAGCTGTGATGAGGAATGCCACATCGATGCCTTTCCAGGCAACATTGCCGCTGAAGGAAAAATTAGAAGTCGGCCTGTCACGCTGAACATTCGGATAAGCTTTTTTATCGTCGTCGGTGATCTGGCCGTCGCCGTTCAGGTCCTTTCGGAGAAGATCGCCGGGAGATGCGCCCTGCGGGGTGGTGTTGTAAATATCCTGCCAGGTTCTTGCAATACCAATGTCCTCGAACGTGAGCAGGTAGTGGTAAGGCATATCCAGGAACACCCAGCCTTTCGGCAGGAACTCATTCCATTTTTCAAGATTGGTCCTGTTGTAAGATGCATTGAAGTTCACGCCGTAGTTGAACTGCCCTACCCTGTCGCTCCAGGTCAGGTTGGCCTCAACGCCGCGGTTGCGCAGCTCGCCGATGTTCTGGCGGGGTGCTACGTATGCGCCGGACAGCAGCAGGGAAAGATCCGAGGGCCGCAGCATGTCGGTGGTAAGACGGT
>CBFHAF010000066.1:0-11131 GCA_965653435.1 uncultured Chitinophaga sp. | reverse complement strand
CCTGCATTTTGATGTAGCGGATACGTTCGTCGGAGCCCGGGAAATTGGATTTGCCCATATTGATATACTGCAATTCGTTCAGCGCATAAGAGGCCGCGCTGCTGCCGAGGATGCCGTTACCCGCATCCCCGCGGGCTTCCGCAATGCAGGCGCCCGCGCCGTCGCTGAATATCATGCTGTCGCGGTCATAGATGTCTATCACCCGGCTGAGCATTTCCGTACCGATCACCAGGCAGCGCCGGGCCGCGTTGGCTTTGAAATACACGTCTGCCTGCATGAGGCCCTGCACCCAGCCGGGGCAACCGAACAGCAGGTCGTACGGAATGCAGGAAGGATTGGCTATGCCCAGTCTGTGTTTTACGTGAGAGGCGAGGGAAGGCACGGCATCCATCTGGATGGTGTGTTTCATCACATTGCCGAAATTGTGCGCCACGATAATATAGTCGAGGGTCTCAGGGTCTATGCCGGCGTCCTCTATCGCGTATGTGGCGGCGAGACTGGCCATGTCCGAAGCGCTCGTGTCCTCTTTCGCGTATCGCCGCTCCGATATGCCCGTGATCTTCTGGAATTTTTCGATGATCTCTTCAGCTGCATTGGGGATCCGCTCCTGGTTATTGGTATAAAAGTCGTTTACGGCAAATTCACGGTTGGATTTGATAACCGGTGGAATAAAGCTGCCTGTACCCGTAATTACAGTTGATATGCCCATTGCAATAATTTTAGATGTAAAAGATCCCCGGCTTTATTATATGAAGGGATCATTAACAAACTCGTTGCTACAAAAATCCTGCAAAAAATTCAACTGATGGAAGTTTACGGGAGTAAAATAATAATAAAACGGGGTTTTGCCGCGATTTTGATTAAAAAAAGACCAGTATGAGGTGAATGGCCATTAGAACCTATATCCATGCCGTTCGGGCTTGATGTTCCCGGTAAAGGGTCATGTTTCGGGGCGGCGAACATATTTTTCTCCGGGTATTGGCTGATCGCCGTAAATGCATCGGTCGCGCTATGGCAGCGTGTAGGCCAGTGCGTGTAATGGAAGTAGAAGAAATCTGGCATGCGTGAACCCCGCCATGCGCTTTTCAGAACTGAGCGGGAGGCTGATGTTTTTTCGCCCAGCGGTACTGATGCGTCCAGTAAGCTGCTTTTACGGAGAGGATGCCGATGCCCGCGCCAAGTAATACATCGCTGATGTAGTGCCGGTTATTGGCCATCCGCAGGGCGCCTACTGAGGAGGCAAGACCGTAAGCGGCATAAGGCATCCAGGGGAAGCGCCCTTTGTATTCCTCGCTGAGGAAAGTAGCTGCGGCAAATGCCTGTGCCGTATGCCCGGAAGGAAACGAATTGTTGGTGGAGCCATCCGGCCGCAGCTGGTGGGTAAAATGTTTGACCGCAAAAACAGTCCCCAGCATTACTGCTTCTCCTTTCAGGAGGATGGCAGTCCTGTTGGCGATATCCGTACGCGAAGGCACGCCCAGCGCGTCCAGCCCGTAAGCTACAAGGATGGGAGAGAACTGGAGGTAATTATCGACGGGGGTATGGAAGGCGGCCATGTGCTCGTTCCTTTCTTCCACCAGTTCCATCTTGAGGCCCTCATGGCCGTTGCCGTTGCTTAGCAGGCCTGCGATGGAAAGAGCGGAGGGGAAGCAGAGCTGTTTGGTGTAGGAGGAATGAAAGAAGCCTCCCGGGCTAAGCCGCTTCACCGGCAGCGTGCTGTCTCTCAGCGAAGTGCCCTGCCGGGCAAAAGCAGGCCTGCAGGCCAGTAGCAGCATGATGGCCGGGATGTACCGGAATGTTTTATTGATTGGCATATACGATGATTAATCTTCCCACTTATAGCCGGTGCCGTACACGTTTTTCAGGTAGTTGCCGTAGCCGGCGTCCGTGAGTTTTTTTCTCAGGTTTTTTATATGTGCATACACGAAGGAGTGGCTGTCCAGCATATCCGCAATATCGCCTGAAAGGTGCTCTGCAAGCGCGCTTTTGGAGATCACCCTGTTCTGGTTGCCTAAAAAATAAAGCAGCAGCTCGAATTCTTTTCTGGTGAGCGGTACTTCTTTGTGATGCACCTGCACTTTTTTGGAGAGAAGGTCTATACTCAGCTCATGCTGCGTGATCACTTCCGAGTTTGAAAAATTCTTCCTGCGGATCACGGAATGGATGCGTGCGGCCAGCTCCGACAGGTGGAAAGGTTTGGCGATATAATCGTCGGCCCCTTTTTTTAGTCCTTTTACTTTATCCTCCAGCGCGTTGCGGGCTGAGATAATGATGATGCCATCCTGCCGGTTCAGGCGTTTGAACTCTTCCAGCACGCGTATGCCATCGCCGCCGGGCAGCATGATGTCCAGCAATATGCAATCGTACTCATGCTGTTCTATTTTCTCCAGCGCATCTGCAAAAGTACCGGCCGTTTCGCAGGTATAATCGGCGAGGTACCCCGTTATGCTGGATGCAAGGTCTGCTTCATCTTCGATCACCAGGAGCTTCATGCGGGTAAAGTTATTGCCCAATTTAGAACAAATTCTGAAGCGGATTACACCCCTTCCGTTCTCCCGCTCTTCCCCAGCTGGGCAACGCCCATCAGCAGCCAGGCGCAGGCCCAGAAGCCCGCCATCATGGCCGCGCCGTTCAGCAGGGCTTTGGGATAGCCTAACAGGGAGGCGTCCGCAAAAGGATAGGGGTAATGGCCGGTGAACAGGCCCAGCGTGATCACATAGACGATATAAACGAGCGGGTAAAGCAGCCAGGGATTAAATTCCTTCATTTTCAGCCCGTGCTTCGGCATAAAAAGTATCCAGAAGAAGAGGAACATGACCGGCAGCACCGAATGCAGCAGCTCGTCGATCACCAGCTGGAAGCCTTTCGGTTCCCAGGTGAAACGGAGTATCAGGTTATAGATCACGCCAACGATAATAATAAACACGGTGATGGCGAATACCGAAGAAGGTTTCCGCAGCAACTGGCTGAACCGGCCTTTGCCTTCCAGCCAGAACGAGGTATAACACAGCGCCGCGAGCGTATTTGTGGTAATGGTGAAATAACCGATGAAGCGGAGCAATTGTTCGGGCACGGATACTGTTCTGATCGTGAACGTAAGGTACAGCTGGCCTGCAACAGCCAGCCAGCCCAGCAGGGCGCCGGCGGCAGCGTATGGTTTCAGGGATCTGAAAGTTGTATTCATGAGCATTTTAGCGGGAAGAATGATAATATGCCCATTTAAGTTACATACTCATTGGGTGGATTCCTATTGTTTTTGCCAGTACCGGCGCACAGGGAACAATTTTTCCCTGCCTGAATAATTATTCCGTTATTGAACGAACCGGCGGCGGTGCTGATTTTTGTATTCCATTAAAAACGGGACAAACATGAAAGATACATTTGCCGCCAGGCCCTGGAACTTGGTTGAGATTTTGCTGCTGATGCTGTGGGCCGGCATCGCATTCCTTACCTGGAGCTTTATGCACAATGCGGATCATTTCCTGGAACTGACGCCTGAAGCGCTGGGCAAATATTTTGACTTCCGGTGGATATTGATACTGCATATTACCGCGGGTGGGGGCGCTTTGATAATGGGCCCTTTCCAGTTCTGGGAACGGCTGAGGAACAACAACTGGCGGCTGCACAGGACCGTAGGGGTATTGTACTTGCTGGCCATTGCCGCCAGCGGCTTTTGCGCGCTTATTCTCGCCTTCACCACCGCCAAAAGCATCAACTGGCCTTATGCCTTTTCGGTGCAGGTATGGGTGAGCGTATGGCTCACGGCCACTTTTATTGCCTACCGCGCCGCCATACAGCGCAAATTCAAGCTGCATAAGGAATGGATGACCCGCAGCTACATCGTCACCCTGGCCTTCGTGGTATCAGGCAGCCTGCTGAAGCTGCCCGCCGTGCAGCGGCTGGGCGATTTTGCGGAGATTTCCCCGACCTTTTTCTGGCTGGGCTGGGCGGTACCCCTCTACATCTATGAAATGGTACTGGCCTGCCGCCGTAAAGCCTGAATGATGGCGGGGAACGTTTACAGCTTGCGGTAATGCAGCCAGATAATGCCGGAAGGATAAACATGGGAATTGGCCAGCTTCAGCTGCTGCAGCGCATCCTGCTGAAAAAGGGGGATGCCTTTGCTGAGGGCAACAGGATACACGAACAACCAGTATTCATCAATCAGGTTGTTTTTTATCAGTACCTGTGAAGCTCCGGGGCTGCCGAAGATCAGGATGTTCCGGCCGGGCTCTTCTTTCAGCGCCCTGACCTGTCCAGGTACGTTTTCGCTGATCACCCTGGTCTTCGGGTCATTGCTCTTCATCGTCCTGGAAAGCACCACTTTATTGACGCGCCGGTACCATGCGGCATGCTGCCTGTCGTGTTGGCCTGCGCCCGGCTTCTGGTCGGCGGTGGGCCAGTAGCTTTCCATCATTTCATATGTTTTCCGGCCGTAGAGGGCTGTATCCGCTTCTTCGGCCTTGTCGCCCACGAAGCTGAACAGTTCGTCGTCTACCTTTATCCAGTCCATTTCGCCGTTGGGGCCTGCCACATAGCCGTCCAGCGAAACGTGCATGGAGAGCGTGATGATCCTTGCCATGATCTTGTTTTTTTATTGTATTGTAAATGTCCGGTAATATGCGGAAAAGCAGCGGGGGAATAACGACATTTCAACGGGGGGATACCGGCAGGCTTTTGCGCTAACCCTGAGGTAAGCGGTAACCTTATGGAAAGTGATATAGGTTCCGGGTGGCGGTTGTTTTACTTTTACAGCTTGATTATACTACCAATGCAAACAGTATAAACAGTTGTAGGTAAACTGACAAGCCGCTGGTCCCAGCGGCTTTTTGCTGTGTTTTGTATAACGGTTCAGGATTAAATGAACGGGTCTGCAAGCACTGTACTGCCCTGGAAAGGCATCACATGCCTTCCGCCTTCTTGCGCCGTGTAGAAACGGTAGCGCACCCGGAAGTCTGCGGGGCGATGCAGCCTGTTTTCGTATGAATCATGCATTGCCTGGAGTTGACCCTTTATTCTTCTCTTTTATACTGCGTATGATACCCCGGGTTCGTGTCAGGCCGCAGCGCATTCGGATAGTTGTAATCGGTTTTGATATCAGCGGAAACCTGTTTGACCCTTTTAAAAACGCCATAAGGATCGGAAATAGCTTCCCATTTGTCATAAAGTTTCGCGGTAGTGCCGTCGTTAGTTTCCGTTCTCCCCGAGAAAAACCGGATGGAGCCTGCGCTGAATATCTTTTCAAGAACATTCACTGTTACTTCTATGTCTGAGACCTTATCGTAATCGATGCTTTTGATATCGATGCCGATGAACCCTGTTCTGATCATTATGCGTTTGCTGGTATAAGCATAGCTGGTATTCGTGTAGGAAAATATCCTCTTCAGAAAGTTCAATGTAACGAACAGGAGAGGCAGGGCGCTGAAGATATAATAGAAATTGATCTGCCCTTCGAAACCTTTTCCCATGTTCTGCACGGTAAAATACCCGATGAGGAAAAAAATAACCGCGCCGGTAAAGGCGCCGAGGCCGTTCAGCACAAAAGGAACGAATTCCGGTTTCCCGGTCCACAGAATGTTTTCATCGTCATCTTTGATGTTGTCAAATTCAGGGTGGAGGTCCAGGTCTGGTTGCGATGGCATAGGGTGTTTTTTTCGCTTGAATGCTGTCCAAATGTATGTTTTTTATTTCTATATCTTTGAACAAATCCCTGTCATGAAAATTCCCGTTATAAAGGGCATTATAGACCGCCGTATCCTTATCAATTTCACCGCGGAACCGGCTCTTGTACAGGAAATGCTTCCCGCCTGCTTCCGTCCCGTGATACACAATGGCAAAGCCGTTGCGGGCGTATGCCTCATCCGGCTGAAACAGGTGCGGCCCAAAGGATTCCCGGCGTTTACCGGTATTTCGTCGGAGAACGGGGCGCACCGTTTTGCAGTGGAGTGGGATGAGGATGGCGTTGTAAAGGAAGGCGTGTACATTCCCCGCAGGGATACTTCCTCAAGGCTGAACGCATTCCTGGGCGGAAGATTTTTCCCCGGCAAACATCACCTCGCTGAGTTCGATGTAAAAGAATCCGGCGGTAATTTCAGGGTGGCATTTAATAGTGATGACGATACCAGTATTGCCATAGCCGCTAAAATAACGGACCGCTTTCCTGAGAATTCCATATTCCGCAGCCTGGAAGAAGCATCTGCTTTTTTCGAAAAAGGGGCGGCAGGTTATTCTCCCGGCAGCGGCGTCCGGCTGGACGGGCTGAAGCTGCATGCTTACCGCTGGAAGGTGCAGCCGCTGGAGGTTTCAGATATTCAATCCAGTTTTTTTAAAGATAAGGCGGTCTGTTTTGACAACGCTTTGCTGATGACCAACATAGAGCACGAATGGATCGGGATGGGTGAAAAGTAAAAAGGCCGCCATTCTACGAACGGCAGCCCTTTCTATTATTGCATATTAACCTTCTATTTCGCCAGCGCGCCGTTCAGCAGCAGGCCGTCGCCCGCGGGCATATCCAGCTGCAGGAGCTTGCTGATCAGCGGCGCAATATCTACCAGCCCCATCTGCGGTATCACTCCGCCTTTCCTGATACCGTTGCCGAATGCTACGAAACCTGTCTGTATCTCCTTGAAATCGGGGTAAAAACCATGCGTGCCGCCTTTGGATCCGCGGATGAATTCGCCGGTGGAGGCGGGCGTGAAAGCATAACCCTGCTGTGCGGCCAGGCCCAGTGCGGCTGTGGGGTCAGCGCCTATTGCATCCAGCTCTTCGCGGGATTTCATGATGAACGTCTGCTGTTGCTGCACCGGCAGGCTTTTCAGGAGCTGCATCACTTTGTCCCTGGTCTGTTTGTCGTTCCTGTCTTTCAGCTGCAAAAAACAACCGCCGGCGGCGGTGTGGAAATAGGCCTTCCAGTTATCGGGTTTCTGCGGGTCGTACAAGCCTGCTTTGGCCAGCAGCACATTGGGCGCCAGCACGGCGTGGATATCCACAAAACCGTGGTCGCCGGTTACGATGATGGTGGTGTTTTTAGTGATGCCGGCCATGTCTACTGCTTCGCGGATGCTTTTCACGGCACGGTCTGCACTGGCTACAGCGGCTCTGACCTTATCTCCGTCGCGGCCCTGCTCATGCTCGAAGTGGTCTACCATCACAAGGTGTACGGCGGTGAACGCGGGTTTGTATTTGCGGATGAGGTAGCAGGCGGTGCGGGCGAGGTTATCGTCCAGCCCGAGGTAGTCGCCGCTGAAGTCCACATCTTCCAGCTTGCCGAGGGCATTGTTTTCCAGCTCTTCGTATAGTCCTGCGGGGGTGGTGTTCTCCTTTAATGCTTTAAGCGTGATGCGGCTTTTTTTATCGGAGAGGTACCAGTATTCAGGGAAGTTCCAGGTAGCGGGGGAGTTGAAGGAAACCGGCCAGTACACGGATGCGGTCTTCAACCCTTTGGCTTTGGCCGCGCTGAAGATGGTGGGCGTTTTGATGGTGTTGTAGTCCCAGATCCATTTGCCGGTAGCGCCCAGCGGTTCGAAAGGCGTATTGTAATAAACGCCGTGTTTGAGCGGTTTTACGCCTGTGATCATGGTAGTGTGGGAAGGGTAGGTTACGGTCGGGAAAACGCCGTCCACCCCGTCTGCATACACGCCTTCCTGCATGGCCTGCCGCAGGTTCACCATGTTCCAGGACGGGTCCTTGTAAAATTCGGGCCTCAAACCGTCGATGCTGATCAGGACGACATGCTGATCCTGGCCATAGGTAACGGTTCCCAGGAAAAAAATGGCTGAAAGTGTAAATATTATCTTCTTCATTTGATCTGTTATAGGGTATAAACATCTAAAATAACACTTACACTTTGTAATTAATAATGTTACGGAATCTTTAATTCTGCTTAAAAAATCTTAAAATCGGGCTAATTTTATTTTGAATAGTATGCTTTGAGGTATTTCCCGGTCACGCTCTGCTCCGCCCGCACCAGGTCTTTTAAGGTGCCCTCAAACACCACTTTCCCGCCTTTGTTCCCCGCGCCCGGCCCGATGTCTATAACCCAGTCCGCCTGGCTGATCACTTCCACGTTATGTTCGATGATGATGACGGTGTTGCCTTTGTCCACCATTTCATGGAAGATCTTCATCAGCTGCGCCGTATCTGAAGGGTGAAGGCCGGTTGTAGGCTCGTCGAAGATAAACAGCTGCCCCTCTTCCTCCATTTCCGTGGCCAGCTTGAGCCGCTGCCGTTCGCCACCGGAGAAGGTATTGAGCGACTGCCCCAGCGTGAGGTACCCCAGCCCGAGCCTGTCCACTTTCTGCAGCGTGGCCTGCACGGCATGGCCGTGAAAGAAAGTGATGGCTTCTTCCACCGTCATGGCCAGCACATCGGCGATGTTCTTTGAATGCCATTTGTAACGCAGCGCCTGTGGGTTGTAGCCGCTGCCGTTGCAGGCGTCGCAGAGCTCTTCCACGTTGTCCATGAACGCGAGGTCGAGGATGATGATGCCGAGGCCTTTGCATTCCGGGCATGCGCCTTCGCTGTTGGCGCTGAACATGCCCGCGCTGGTTTTATTGGCTTTGGCGAACAGGCTCCTGATGTAGTCGAACACGCCGGTGTAGGAAGCGATGTGCGCCCGGCGCGAGCCGCGCAGCGGCGACTGGTCTATCAATCTCGCATCAGGATGCTGCTCGGGCAGCACCTGGTTGATGAGGGTGCTTTTGCCGGAGCCGGCCACCCCTGTAACAACGTTCAGCACACCTTTCGGTATGTGCAGCGTAACGTCTTTCACGTTGTGCAGCGTGGCGTGGGATATGGTGATGTGCCCGGATGCTTTGCGGGGATTTTCATTCAGGATGTGTTGCTGCCGGAAATAGGCGCCGGTGAGGCCTTTGGAGCGTTTCAGCCCGCTCAGCCCGCCTTCGTATACAATTTCCCCGCCATGAATACCGGCTTTCGGCCCCATATCCACCACATGGTCCGCAATGGCGATGATGTCCGGGTCGTGCTCCACGATGAGGATGGTATTGCCTTTGTCGCGCAGCTGCTCCACCTGGCGGTTCAGGCGCCGCACATCGGCAGGGTGGAGGCCGGTGCTGGGCTCGTCGAAGATATAGATGAGGCCGGTGAGGCTGCTGCCCAGGTGCTTTACCATTTTGATGCGCTGGCTTTCGCCGCCGGAGAGCGTGGCCGTGGTACGGTCGAGGCTGAGGTAGGAAAGCCCGATGTCCGCCAGGTGCTGCAGTCTTTTAACCAGTTCCGTCACAACGGTCTGCACGTTTTTTACTTTGATCTGGCCGAGAAAGCCGATCAGTTCGTTGACCTGCATGGCGGCGCAATCCGCAATGTTCTTCCCTTTGATCCTGCTGGCCAGCACCTGTTGGTTGAGCCGTGCGCCGTGGCAAACGGGACAATCGTCCAGCCTCATCACCTGGTACATTTCATCACGGTTACGGGTAAACGACCTCGATTCTCTTTTCAGGAACGTCCGCGTAATGCGGGTGATCACGCCTTCGTATTGCTGCGTTTTGCCCCAGCCCGGCAGCGGATGGGGCGGTTTATGCTCCGGTGCGTTCAGCAGCAGCTCCCATTCTTCGGGTGTGTAATCGCGCAGCCTCTTATCGTTGTCGAAGTAGCCGGACAATGTGTACCGGGCCCAGCGGTAGCTGCCCGGCTGAAAGGTAGGGAAGTTGATCGCGCCTTCGTTAAGTGATTTGTTTTTATCGATCAGCTTGTTGATGTGAATGGTGTTCACCTTCCCGAGCCCTTCGCAGTTGGGGCACATACCGGCGGGATTATTGAAGGAAAAAGCATTGGAGTAACCCGCAAAAGGCTGGCCGGCACGGGAGAACAGCAGGCGCAGCAGGGTAAAGGTGTCTGTGGCAGTGCCTACGGTGGATCGGGCGTTGCCGCCTATCCGCTTCTGGTTGATGACGATCGCCACGTTCAGGTGTTCAATTTTGTCTACATCCGGCTGCCCGTAATGCTGCAGGCGGTGCCGCACGAAGCTGTCGTACGTTTCATTCAGCTGCCGTTGCGCTTCAGCGCCAATGGTCTCGAATACGAGCGACGATTTGCCGGAGCCGGAAACGCCGGTGAATACGGTGATCTTATTCTTGGGCAGGTTCAAAGAGATATTCTTCAGGTTGTTCTGCCTGGCATTTACAATGGAGATAGGTTGCATGGTTCCGTTAAATGGTCTGCATTGCATTCACAAAAAATAAGCCTGAAAGTAACAGCCGTAATAATAAAAGAACTGCCACGCCGGGCAGCTCTTTTACAGGAGACAGGCGTTTCCGCTGTTGTTCCAGATCAGTTTGATCACGGATTTTTCACCTGCCCGCGCTGGTTCAGGAGAAGTATCAGAAGATGAAAAGGGTGGAATTTTAAGGTGGCGGTATTTCCGTTATGGGGCAGCAACCGCATTATTAAGGTAGGTAACAGCACTGCGACGTCATGGCAGTGCATGGTTCATTGATATTAAAACCAGGACCGGGGTTATCGGCGGTTTATTTATCCGCAAGGGCGGGCCTGATTAGGAAATACCTGTGAATTTTTATTTTCTTTGTTTATAAATCTCCCGTTCATGAAACATTTTGCCTTGTTCTGGTTCTTGCTTACCACCATTCCCGCGTTTTCACAGGATACGGCGGCGTACCGCCAGAAGAACAACCTTGCCTACCGCAGCGGCCAGCAAACGGACTATATGAGGGAGCGCTGCATGCTGGATGTGTATTATCCCGCCAAAGCCGCCAATGCACCCGTGATCGTCTGGTTCCACGGCGGAGGCATCACCGGTGGTAATAAATCCATCCCGGCCGAGCTGAAAAGGCAAAATGTGATCGTGATCGCCGCCAATTACCGGCTGAGCCCGAAAGTAAGCTGCCCTGCCTATATTGAAGACGCTGCCGCAGCCGTGGCCTGGGCGTTCAGGAACGCAGTTTCCTTCGGAGGCGATACCAATAAGATATATGTTTCCGGCCATTCGGCGGGGGCTTACCTGTCCTGCATGGTAGGGCTCGACAAAAAATGGCTGGCGCCCTACAACATCGACGCGGACCGTATCGCGGCAATATTTTCCCTAAGCGCGCAGGCCATCACCCACTTCACCGTCCGTAAGGAAAGGGGCATTGCAGACACGCAGCCCGTTATC
>CBFHAF010000065.1:0-11163 GCA_965653435.1 uncultured Chitinophaga sp. | reverse complement strand
TCTGGTTCATGATCTCTTCTTTCGCGCCACGGCCGATGGCAAGCATGGCGATGACCGCGCCCACGCCGAAGATGATGCCAAGGGCCGTCAGGAAAGACCGCAGCCGGTTGGCCACGAGCGAATCCAGCGCGATGCCGAGATTGTTCATGTTACGGGCACCCCATAATTTTCGCATAAGGATCGTTTTATGAGGTTATTTTAAAACAACAAGGCTGTGGTTCTTGGCGGATTCGGGCTCGGACATATACACTTCGTCTCCGGCCTCCAGGCCTTTTTCGACGATCACTACTTCGTCGTTGCTCTTGCCCAGTTTCACTTCGCGCTTTTCTATGCCATTGCCCCTGCGGAGGTACACGAAGCTTTTGGATTTTTCGCTGAACACGGATTCCAGCGGTATGGTGAGCTTGTCGGGGATCTGGTTGATCAGGATGTTGTTGGAGGTGGTCATGCCGGGCTTGAGGATGGAGTCTACCTTTTCCAGTTTGATGAGCACCTCGAACACCTTGGCGTTGGAACCGGGGCGGTTTTCGCCGATGTTGGCCACGGAGGTGACGATGCCGGTGAGCTTTACTTCAGGAAAGGCGTCCAGTCCCATGGATACTTTTTGCTCTTTTTTGATCTTGCTGATGTCCACCTCGTTGATATAGGTTTTGGACAGCATGGTGCTGAGGTCGGGCAGCATGCAGATGCGCGGGTCCCAGGAGCGGATGGCGGAGCCGGCTTTCTTTTTGCCGCCGGTGGAGTAATCGGGAATATATACCAGCAGCCCTTTTTTGGGCGCGGTGATGCGGAATTTGCCGCGGAGGTCTTCCAGCGCGGCGAGCTGTTCCTGCTTGCGTTTCACCTCGCGGGCGGCTTGTTCCATTTTCGCGGAGGCCTGCCTTTGCTGGATCTTGTATTTTTCACCCAGCTGCTTCAGGTCGCGGTCGGCCTTCTCAAGGTCCAGCTCCGCCTGGCGGATGGTGGCCGGCGGCTCAAACTTGCTCAGCTCCAGCGCAAGCTTTTTCTGCTCCATCTGGAAACGGAGATTGGTGATATTGTCCCGCGATTCGCGCATCTGCAGCGTAGTGTCCAGCGAGGTCTGGGAAAGGGTGGTGATGGAACGGTCAAGCTCCAGCTGCACGTCGCCGATCTTTTTGTTCACCACGGCTGGGTCCAGCGTGGCGATGTAATCCCCTTCCTTTACGGTGATGCCTTCCGTCACCATATCCTGTATCTTGATCTCTTCATAGATCTGGTGCGTCTGGAGAGGCGGAGCCTGGATGTAAACTGTATTTTCGGCCATCAGTTCCCCGGGGCTCACCACCACGTCGCGGAAGTGCTCTTTCTTCACTTTGGCCAAAGCGCCTGGCCCGGTTGCCTTTTTACCGAAAACAAAATAGGCAATGATCGTACAAACGAGGAGTAACGCGGCAATGAGCCACCATTTTTTCTTAAACATAGGTTAATAGTGTGTGGTATATACAAGGGTGAAATAGCTACTGATCTATCATACGCAAAATGGCTCGCTGCACAACATGGTTTCTTGTCTAGATGCACGGGTTCAACTATTCCATAAAATTATACGCTGAATACTAAAGGAAACGTTAATTGTGATCAGTCCGGGGATTTTCATTATAAACATCGATTTAAAGGGATAAGCTCTCATTTTCCACTCAAACCCAACAATTTGCATTTCCCTGATAACGGTCTCGCAATTACTTTTATTTTTGCCCAAATGTCCCTGATGAAATTATTTATAGTAAACGATGCCAGAACAACCCGGGAATTCCTGGACGTACATGTGGTGCTGAACAAAGGCCATGAAGGATGGATACAGCCGCTGGACAAGGATATAGAAGATGTATTCAACCCGGAAAGGAACAAGGCATTCCGTTTTGGCGAATGCGTGCGGTGGGTGATGAAAGACGAATCAGGCAAACTTATTGGCCGCGTCGCCGCTTTCGTAAATAAAAAATACAAGACCATCGGCGACGAGCAGCCCACGGGCGGCATCGGTTTTTTTGACTGCATCAACGACCAGGCTGCGGCCAACCTCCTGTTCGATACCGCCAGGCAATGGCTGAAGGAAAGAGGAATGGAAGCGATGGACGGGCCGATCAATTTCGGCGACCGCGACCGCTGGTGGGGCCTGCAGGTGGAAGGGTTCGTGAACCCGCCCTACGGCATGAACTACAACCCGCCCTATTACGAAGCGCTCTTCAGGAATTACGGTTTCGAAACCTTCTTCAACCAGATATGCTTCGCGCTGGACGTGAAGAACAAGATACAGGACAAGTTCTACGACCGGCATGCCGCGCTGGCCAAAGACCCGGACTACTCCGCGCGCCACATCAAAAAGAACCAGCTCGAGAAGTTCGCGCAGGATTTCACCACCGTGTACAACAAAGCCTGGGCCCAGCATGGCGGCAGCAAAGAGATCACCAGGGAGCAGGTTATGCTTTTGTTCAAAAAAATGAAACCGGTGATGGATGAAAAGATCGTGTGGTTCGCGTATTATAAGGAAGACCCGATCGCGATCTGGATCAACCTGCCGGAGCTGAACCAGTACTTCAAACATATGCGCGGCAAGTTCGGCCTGCTGCAGAAGCTGCAGTTCCTCTGGCTGAAAATGACCGGCGCATGCCGCAAGTTCACCGGCATCGCGTTCGGCGTGGTGCCCGAATTCCAGGCAAAGGGAGTGGATTCATATATTATCGTGGAAGGCGGCACCAAAGTGATCCAGGCGCAGCACCTGTACGATGACTATGAAATGCAGTGGATAGGGGACTTTAACCCGAAAATGATGAATATCGGCCAGAACCTGGGCGCTTACCCGAGCCGCAGGCTGATTACTTTCCGTTACCTGTTCGACCGCACGAAGGAATTTAAGCGCCACCCTATCCTGAAATAGGACAATCAGCCATGGTGGCTGATCCGAGCTTTTTCCCTTTTTACTTTTTGATTTTTGCGTTACTTTCGGCTTTTGGAAAGGAGCGAGTCCCATCATGGAAAATTTTATAGTATCCGCCCGTAAATACCGTCCGCAGAACTTCTCCACGGTAGTAGGGCAAGCCCATATCACCACCACACTCAAGAATGCCATCCGCAACAACCAGCTGGCTCATGCCTTCCTGTTTTGCGGGCCGCGCGGCGTGGGTAAAACCACCTGTGCGCGCATCCTGGCCAAAACCATCAACTGCGAGAACCTCCAGGCCGATGGCGAAGCCTGCAACGAGTGCAATTCCTGCCGCACCTTCAACGAAGGCAGCTCCTTCAACATCCATGAGCTGGACGCGGCTTCCAACAACTCGGTAGACGATATCCGGACGCTGGTGGACCAGGTGCGCTTCGCCCCCCAGGCCGGTAAATACAAGATATACATCATCGATGAGGTGCACATGCTCAGCTCATCGGCCTTCAACGCTTTCCTGAAAACGCTGGAAGAACCGCCCTCCTACGCGATCTTCATCCTCGCCACGACGGAAAAGCACAAGATCCTCCCCACCATCCTCAGCCGCTGCCAGATCTTCGATTTCAAGCGCATCACCATACAGGACACGGTGGACCATCTCCAGGAGATCGTTACCAAGGAACATATGACCGCCGAAGGCGACGCCCTTCACCTGATAGCCCAGAAGACCGACGGCTGCATGAGGGATTCCCTCAGCACGCTGGACAAGATCGTGAGCTTCACCGGCGGGAAACTTACCTACCAGAACACCCTTGAGCACCTCAATATCCTGGACTACGATTATTTCTTCAGGGTCATGGAATCCGTACTGGCGCAGGATATTGCCGGCGCCCTGCTGATCTTCGACGAAGTGCTGCAAAAGGGTTTCGAGGGCGACAACTTCCTGGGCGGATGGGCGGAATTCCTCCGCAACCTCCTTGTATGCAAAGACGATAAAGTGCTGCACCTCATGGAAGTGAGCGCCAACCTGAAAGACCGCTACAAACAAATGAGCGGCAGGGTAAGCTCCGCTTACCTGGTTACGGCGCTGCATCTGCTGAATGAGACCGAGATCGGCTACAGGATGGCCCGCAACAAGCGGCTGCACGTGGAAATGGCGCTGATCAGGCTGTGTTACCTCCAGCAGGCGGTAACCCTTGTGAGCAACGACCAGACGGGCGAAGTGGTAAAAAAAAACCTGATTCCTGAAGGAGCCCCCCAGCGCCTGAGGGCCCCGCTGCCCCAGCCGATCTACGGCAAACCCGCTACCAGTAAGACTATTACACCACAGGAGCCCCGGCTCACCATAGAAGTGGAAAAAGGCGAAAAAGCCCCCGCGGCCTATACGCCTCCCCCTGAAAAAACGGCGCCGGCCTACACGCCGCCGCAGGAAAAGCCGGCGGGGATCCCGGTTCAGCAACCGGCATACACCGCGCCGCAGCCCCCGCAACCCGCCCCCGCGGCAGGGAATGGGGCCGCAAAACCCAAACTCACCGGCCTCGCGGCCATGAAAGAGGCCCTCGCCGCCAAACAGCAGCAGGTCTCCAACGTTGCCTCCAGCTCCGTGCCCCTTACCGCCGGCGCCATCGCCGTGTACTGGGACGAATTTATCGACCGGTTCAGGCAGGCCAACAAAATGACCGTGGTGAGCAACCTCCAGCTGGCCCAAACAGCCATGCTGGGGCCGGAAGAGATCTGCATCGTGAGCCGCAATATTGTGCAATACCGGTTCATGGAAGAAGAAAAGCTGGAAATATCCGAGTTCTTCAAGCAGAAATTCCGCAACAACGCCCTGATCCTTACCCTTCAGCTGGACGAGAGCCAGCAGGAAAAGGCAGATACCGGACCGGCGCCGCTCTCCAGCCGGGAACAATTCGCGCGCATGGTGGAGAAATACCCGCTGGTCAAAGAATTGAAAGACAGATTGAACATGGAACTTGATTTCTAAACCGTTCCCCGGCCCGGGGAATGGTTATTTTTTAAACACCTGTCCGCCGCATGCGTTGCGTTTTTGCGCAAAAACATGTAGGTTTGGGCAAAATTTCGAAGAAACACTATGGCAGAAGTTATCAGAATGCCCCTTTTAAGCGATACGATGACAGAAGGGGTGATTGCGGAATGGCATAAGAAGGTAGGCGATACCGTAAAGTCCGACGATATTATTGCCGAAGTGGAGACCGACAAGGCCACCATGGAGGTAATGGGATATGCGGACGGTACGTTGTTATATATTGGAGTGGAGAAAGGAAAGGCCGCCAAGGTAAATGAGATCATTGCCATTGTGGGTAAGCCCGGCGAAGATTACAAACCCCTGCTGGAAGGCAACGGAGGCGCAAAAGCCGCCGCTCCCAAAGCGGATGCCGCCGCCCCGGCCCCTAAAGCCGAAGCCGCCCCCGCAGCTGCTGCTGCCCCCGCGGTGGACAAAGGCGCGCTGGACGCAGCCCTGAAGGACGCGACGGTGATCCGGATGCCGCTGCTGAGCGATACCATGACCGAAGGAAAGATCGTAACCTGGAATAAAAAAGTAGGCGATACCGTTAAGTCAGACGATGTGCTGGCCGAAGTGGAAACCGACAAGGCGACCATGGAAGTGATCGGTTATGCGGACGGTACCCTGCTGCATGTTGGCGTTCCTGAAGGCGAAGTGGCCAAGGTGAACGGCATCATCGCCATTGTAGGTAAAAAAGGCACCAATGTGGAAGCCATACTCGCAGCCGAACAATCCGGCGGTGCAGCAGCTCCCCAGGCTGCCGCTGCACCCGGTGCTTCAGCAGCGCCTGCCGCATCCGCTCCCGCAGCGGAAGCAGCGCCCGCCGCAGCCGCCTCCGGCGACGGAAGGGTGAAAGCCTCTCCCCTCGCTAAAAAGCTGGCCGAAGAAAAAGGCATCGACATCAGCCAGGTTCCCGGAACCGGCGACGGCGGCCGTATCGTGAAAAAGGATGTGGACAGCTTCGTGCCGTCTAAAGCCGCTCCTGCCGCAGCTCCCGCAGCCGCTGCCGGCGCTCCCGCCCCGAAAGTGGCCGCATTTGCGCCCGCAGGCCAGGAAGGCCATACCGATACCCCCGTATCGCAGATGCGCAAAGCGATCGCACGCCGCCTCGGTGAAAGCAAATTCTCCGCCCCGCACTTCTACCTTACCATGGAGATCAACATGGACAAGGCCATCGAAGCCCGCGAAGCCATCAATAAAGTATCCCCCGCCAAGGTTTCCTTCAACGATATGGTGATCAAAGCCTGCGCCATGGCGCTGCGCCAGCACCCGGACGTGAACAGCAGCTGGATGGGCGATACGATCCGCCACCACCAGCACATCCACATCGGCTCCGCCGTTGCGGTAGACGAAGGGCTGATCGTTCCCGTGATCCGCTTTGCAGACCAGAAGAGCTTCTCACAGATCGCTGCCGAAACCAAAGTGCTGAACGATAAAGCGAAGAATAAAAAATTACAGCCGCAGGACTACACCGGCAATACCTTCACCGTATCCAACCTGGGCATGATGGGCATCGAACAGTTCACCGCCATCATCAACCCGCCCGATTCAGCCATCCTCGCGGTAGGCGCCATCAAGGAAACAGTGATGGTGGAAAACGGGCAGTTCAAGGCCACCACCGTCATGAAAGTGACCATGAGCTGCGACCACCGTACGGTGGACGGCGCTGTGGGTTCCCGCTTCCTGGTAACGCTGAAAGGCTACCTGGAGAACCCGGTTACCATGTTCGTATAAAAAACTTTGCATATAGAAGGCCGTTCCGCTACCGGGACGGCCTTTTTTTATTTTCCCCCGGCCAGCTCTCCGTGCAGGCGTCCCCGTTAAAATAACATCACCGCGGATTATATAGCATTTTTCACTGCCTTTTTCGTTCAGTTTGTTTGAAAAAAATCTAATAATATCGCCATATTTTATTAAATTGATATCCATTCCCCCAAATAGTACGCAATGCAGGTTCCCAAAAACGCCCTCAAATGGTTTGAAATACCTGTCAGCAATTTTGATCGGGCCAGAAAGTTTTACAACACTGTATTCAATTTCGAGCTACAGGAAACGCGCGTCCGTGGTAACCGCATAGGATTGTTCCCCTGCGGGGAGCAGCATGGCGGCGTGGGCGGGGCGATCGTGGAAGGGCCCGACGCGGTGCCGAGCCAGCGGGGCTGCGTAGTGTATTTTTATTGCGGGCCCGACCTGACGGAGGTGCTGGACCGTGTACCCGGGGCAGGCGGCCGCATCGTCCACGAAAAAGCCCCTATCTCCACCGAGCAGGAAATGGGCTACCAGGCGGTATTTACAGACAGCGAAGGCAACCGGATAGGGCTGCATTCCGAGGCCTGATCCCTGGGCGCAATACATTACCCTGAATAGGTCCGCTACGGATCATATGAAATTTTGTCTAATGTAATTTACTACGGTTCCCCTACAGTATCCCTACTAAAGCACTACTAAAGCTATACTAAAGCACTACTGTTGGTATAGGATTGGGATATGGTTAAAAACCCGGTCTTGGCCTGGTATAGGTTTACAGTTTTGAGTGTAAACCCATTTTTGAACGGGACCTATCGCAATTTCCTTCCACGCAGGGTCTTCTCTATATGTAAGGATTGGGTTAACCAGCTCATGTGACCGTTCCACAAATAATTTTCAATAACTTTTGAAAGTTCAAAAACATTCTATAGCTTTGAGGTATGAAATTGCCAGAAGCCAAAGCACAGTTCATCCAGGCATGGGGCCTGCTTGGCGCACAATGGGGCGTTAACCGCACCATGGCGCAGATACACGCCCTCCTCCTCATCGCGCCCGAACCAATGAGCGCGGAAGAGATCATGGAAGCGCTGGACATCTCCCGCGGCAATGCCAATATGAACGTACGTGAGCTGATGAACTGGGGCATCGTGGAAAAAGTGCTCGTGCCCGGCGAAAGAAAAGAATTCTTTATCGCAGAGAAGGATATCTGGAAAGCAGGCACTGCCATCGCCCGCGAAAGGAAAAAACGCGAGCTGGACCCCATCCTTAAAGTATTGCTCCAGCTCAACAAAGTGGAAGGCGACCAGAAAGACAAGCATGTAAAGGCTTTCCGGGAAACTATCCAGAACATCCAGAAATTCGCGCACCAGACCGATGCCGCGCTCAACGCCTTTATCAAATCCGAAGAACACTGGTTTTACAGTACCCTGCTGAAGGTGATCCGCTAGTATATTCTTACCGGGCAACCTTCATCATACCTATATTTTAATGTTTCATTTTTTACTGAAAGTTCTAAAACATCCCTCGCATGAAAAATAAAAAGATCGTGATCGCAGGAGGCTCGGGGTTCATCGGGGCCGGGCTCATCGAATATTTCGGCGGCAGCAACCACATCGTGGTGCTTACGCGCCGCGTGAACGGGCTGAACGGGAATACACAGCCCCATGTAAGCTATGTGGAATGGGACGGCCGCCATACCGGCCCATGGACGGAAACGCTGGAAGGGGCGGACCTGCTGGTGAACCTCTCCGGCAAAAGCGTGAACTGCCGCTATAACGAAGCCAATAAAGCGGAGATATTCGACAGCCGCACCGCAAGCGCCAGCGTGCTGGGCGAAGCCATAAAAGAGCTGAAACAGCCGCCCGCGCTCTGGATCAACGCAGGCTCCGCCACCATCTACCGCCATGCGGCAGACCGGCCGATGGATGAGTTCAACGGCGAGATCGAAAATGATTTTTCCGTGCAGGTGTGCAAAAAATGGGAACAGACCTTCAACGATATCGTGCTTCCGCGAACCCGCAAGGTGATCCTGCGCATCGCGGTAACGCTGGGGAACGGCGGCGTGATGGAACCTTACCTGAACCTCGTGAAGTTCGGGCTGGGAGGCCACCAGGGCAGCGGCAGGCAGCAGTACAGCTGGGTGCATCTCACAGACGTGGCGCGGATGATGGAATGGCTTTTCCACCACCCCGAATGCGAGGGCACGTATAACTGTTCAGCCCCCAATCCCGTCAGCAACACCGAATTCATGGCTACCCTGCGCCAGGTGGCGGGGCACCGCTTCGGCCTGCCCGCGCCGGCGTGGATGCTGGCGATCGGGGCCGCGCTCATCGGCACGGAAACGGAACTGCTGCTTAAAAGCCGCTGGGTGCTGCCCACGCGTGTCACACAGGCCGGGTTCACCTTCAAATACCCGCACCTGCGCGAAGCCATGCAACAGATCGTGGGGCAGCTGCCCCGGAAGGCGTATCATTTGTTCTGAAAACGCAACAATGTCATGCAGGGCATCGTGGTATAACTTTTGAGCCTTTGTACATGGAACATTAACTTCAAATCATGGCAGACACACCTAAACTGACCGTTGTTCTCGGCGCCTCGCCTCACCCCGACCGCTACAGCTACCTGGCCGTTACCCGGCTGAGGGCGCATGGCCACCCCGTGCTTGCCATCGGCCAGCGCGACGGCAGCATCGGCGATACGCCCATAACGGCGGAGCACCCGCAGGCAGAAGGCGTTGATACTGTCACGTTATACCTGAACCCCCTCCGGCAGCAGGAATATTATGATTACATCCTCAGCCTGAAACCCAAACGGATCATTTTTAACCCGGGCACGGAAAACCCCGAGCTGATCCAGCTCGCCGAAGCCAACGGCATCAAGGCGCAGCCCGCCTGCACACTGGTGATGCTGAGCACCGGCCAGTACTAATCCACACAATTTCCCCAAGCTCCCACCCTTCATATTGCGGTAACACTCACTGCAGTAAAAAGTCGTATATTCGGACAATACTTCATACATCCTGTTGACCCCTCCGGCCAAAGACCCAACAGACAGGCATTCGTATACGCTTTACCGTTCTAAACTTACAACCCATGAAATGGAGAAGATTCAACGGCGAACCTATTCAGCTGCCCATTAAGGAGGAAGTGCGGCACGCCATTGTCCGGGAAACCGGCCTTGGCCACCGTTTAAAGGTCTGCATCGGCACAGACTCCCAGGTAAAGGGGCTTGAGACCGAATTCGCCACCGTTATCGTGTTCCTGCGTGAAGGCCACGGCGGGTTCATGTTCATTCACAACGAAAAAACGCGGGACGTTTATTCCATCAAAGAAAGAATGCTGGTGGAAGTCGCCAAAAGCATCGAGATCGCGTATGAATTATGCGACCTGTTCACCGAGTATGATGTGGACATGGAGGTGCATGCGGACATCAACACCAATCCCCAGTTCAAAAGCAACCTGGCCCTCCGGGAGGCCATGGGCTACATTCTCGGGATGGGGTTCGCGTTCAAGGCGAAGCCTGAGGCCTTTGCCAGCAGCTCCTGCGCCAATAAGATCGTGAATTAGGCGATGCGCTGAAAGCGCCCGTTCATTTCGTCGATGAACTCCAGGATCTTGTCCCGGCCTGTTTTTTTGACGGTGGATGTGACGTAGTTCGCCGGCAGGAATTGCCAGGTTTCGCGGAGCTTGTTCAAAAAAGCCTTCACATTACGGCTGGTTTCCAGCTGCGTGTTCTTGTCTGCCTTCGTGAAAACCAGCTGGAAAGGCACCTGCCATTCCCCTAGCTGGTTAACGAACTCTATATCTATCTTCTGCGGGGTCAACCGGCTGTCTATCAGCACAAATACGTTCACCAGGTTGGGCCGCTTCCTCAGGTAATTTTCGATCATCTGCTCCCAGCTGCGGCGCTGGCTTTGGGAGACCTTTGCAAACCCATACCCCGGAAGGTCTACGATATACCAGCTTTTATTGATCAGGAAATGATTGATCAGCTGCGTTTTACCCGGCGTGCCGGAGGTTTTTGCCAGGCTGGAATGATTGGTCAGCATATTGATCAGGCTGCTTTTGCCCACGTTGGACCGGCCGATGAAAGCGTATTCCGGCATATCCGGCGGAGGGCACTTTTGCCAGTCCACATTACTGATCAGGTATTCGGCAGATTTGATCACCATAATTTTCCCATTTTGCGGCCCTTCTGTTACCTTTGCCCCACTATGGCGAGCAATGATGTACAGAAAGTGGTTCCTTTTGAAGGGTCAAAATTAAGCAAGAAGGAGCAGATAGCCCACATGTTCGATGATATTGCAGGCAGGTACGACTTCCTGAACCATTTCATGAGCATGGGAATAGACGTCCAATGGCGTAAAAAAGCCCTGAAGCTGCTGCTGCCCCTCCGGCCCAAAACCATACTGGACGTAGCTACCGGCACCGGCGACGTGGCCATTATGGCCCAGCGCATGCTGAAACCCGAAAAGATCACCGGCATAGATATTTCC
>CBFHAF010000064.1:0-11238 GCA_965653435.1 uncultured Chitinophaga sp. | reverse complement strand
CAGCTGGATGAAGGATATGCCGCCTCAGCAGATTGCCACCAACACCGCGATGGTAGGCGGTTTGCTGATATTCACCGTGATCGTTTCCTTCCTGCTGCTGGGCATGAAAAAGAAGATCAACGTATACGAAGCGTTCATTGACGGGGCTAAAGAAGGTTTCACCACCGTGGTGATGATTATTCCCTACCTGGTGGCCATTATCGTGGGCATTGCCGTGTTCCGCGCCACGGGCTGCATGGATTTCATCAATAATGGCATCGGCGCTTTCTTTGGCTGGCTGGGCTTTAATACGGATTTTGTGCCCGCGTTGCCCGTTGGCATCATGAAGATCTTCAGCGGCGGCGGCGCAAGGGCCATCATGGCGGAACTGATGCTGCCGCAGAACTACGGGCCCGATTCCTTCGTCGGCCGCCTGGCCTGCATCCTGCAGGGCTCCACCGAAACAACCTTTTATATTCTTGCCGTATATTTCGGTTCCGTAAATATCAAAAAAACACGTTATGCCCTTACCTGCGGGCTGATCGCCGACTTTGTAGGCATCGTCGCCGCCATCATTATCGGGTATATTTTCTTCCATTAACCATTAAAACAGATGACTGCTCAAAGAAAACCACTGCATGAAGACTGGATCGCCGTGATCCTGGCATTTGCCGCCATTTTACTGATCTGCCTGGGCCTGCGCCCTTCCATGCCCAAGTTCGACTGGAACAGCGGCGATTCGCTCGCGGCGAAGCTTACAGACGGCGCCAACCTTGGAAAAATGGGCGTGCTCTACCTTTGGGTGCTGGGCAGCCTGGTTGTTGCCTTCCTGCTGGGCGGCAAAAAGATCACCGTTCACCTGGCCACCGGCCTGCTGGCCGTCATGGCCATTTCCATGTTCGCGCAGGTGATCACGGGCAATGCCAGGGTGAAAGACCTGGGTATAGAGATCGTGCTGTTCAGCCTTCTGCTGGGGCTTTTTATCAGCAATGTGCTGGGCGTGCCGGCCTGGATGAAGCCGGTGCTGCAAACGGAATTATTCATCAAAACCGGCCTGGTATTGCTGGGCACGGGCATCATATTCCAGGAACTGGTGAAAGGCGGCGGGCTGGGCGTTTTGCAGTCTGTCGTGGTCGTGTTCACCGTATGGTATTTCACTTTCTGGCTTTGCAAGCAGTTCCGGCTGGACGATGAGTTCAGGATGATGATCTCCAGCGCAGTGTCTATCTGCGGCGTATCAGCAGCCATAGCCACTTCCGGCGCTATCGAAGGCGACAATAAAAAACTCTCTCATGTTATTTCGCTGGTGCTGATCGTGGCCATCCCTATGATGATCTTTATGCCTTACATCGCCAAATGGATGGATATGCCGCCTGAAGTGGCGGGCGCATGGCTGGGCGGCACGATAGATACATCAGGGGCCGTAGTGGCCGCAGGCACGATGCTCGGTGAAGAAGCGCTCAAATATGCCACGCTGGTGAAGTTTTCGCAGAACGTGCTGCTGGGCATCGCGGCTTTCCTGATCTCCGTTTGGTGGACGTATTCCAAAAAAGAAACGAACCAGCCCAAACCGGGCCTGCGCACTATCTGGGACCGTTTCCCGAAGTTCGTGCTGGGTTTTATCCTCGTGTCGCTGCTGTTTTCGTTCGTGCTGTCTCCCGCGATGGTAAAGGAAGTGAAAGGGAATATCAAGGACCTGCAAACCTGTTTTTTTGCAGTGGCCTTCGCCTGCATAGGGCTGGAAACAAAGTTCACCGATATTTTCAGGATGGAGAACGGCCGCCCGGCGATGGCGTTCATCGTGGCGCAGGCGTTCAATATACTGGTAACGCTGGGTATGGCGTACCTGGTGTTCGGGGGGCTGTTCTGAGGGAACTGACGTCATTGTGAAAGCCCGTCGTTGCGAAGAGCAGCGCTGGTTTTGTGCAGGAGCCGCGACGAAACAATCTCCGGGGATTGGGGTTCTCCATTCAATGCGGGAGATTGCTTCCTCGCTCCACCCGCTTCAGCTCTGCTGCTCCTCGCAATGACGGCATCCCCTCACCCGCTTTAGCGCTGCTGCTTCCGCAATGACGTGGCTTACGAAGGAACAGCTGTGATCACGTTGCCTGCATTCGTCACCCGTCATATTTCCCCGTCTTATCCTCGATGGTCACCGGGCCGGCGGAGTTGTTCTGAATTTTGATGTATACCAGCAATTGCCCCGCTCCTGCCTTGAAACATACTTCCTGCGTACGTTTCACGATATCCATCAGCTGATCGTACGGGCCTTCCATCACTGTCTCGAAAGGGCACACGCGGTATTTCACACCCGATTGCCGGATAACGGCGATCGCTTCGTCTACCACGGCGTACACCTGGTCCGACGGTACCTGCGGCAATATCTGCAATGCCAGGTTAATGTTGTGTTGATGCATAGTCTATTTTTTCTTTGCCTTTACTTCATATAAATCCGTGCGAAGGTCCTTCAGGTTCTGCACACTTCCAAATGCATGCAGCTCTTTCAGCAGCACGAGGTCCACATCCGCCACCACGATCATTTCCGTGTTGGGCGTAGCGTCTGCCTTTATGCCCGTTACGGGGAACGCGAAATCGGAGGGCGTGAGCACGGCGCTCTGCGCATACTGGAGGTCCATATTCGTTACGCGGGGAAGATTGCCTACGCAACCGGCGATGGCTACGTAACACTCGTTCTCCACCGCCCTTGCCTGCGCGCAGAAACGCACACGGTTGTACCCGTTCTGCGTGTCTGTGAGGAAAGGTACGAAGATGATCTGGACGCCCTGCTGCGCCATGATCCGGCCCAGCTCGGGAAACTCGATGTCGTAGCAGATCTGTATGCCTATTTTCCCGCAGTCCGTGTCGAACACCTTCACTTCGTTGCCTCCTTTCATGCCCCAGGCATATACTTCGCTGGGCGTGGGATGGATTTTCCTGTACGATTCCCAGGTACCGTCCCTCCGGCAGAGATAGGAAATGTTGTACAGCTGTTCATCCACTACGATGGGCATGCTGCCGGTGATGATGTTCACATTATAGCTCACGGCGAAACGGGAAAAGTCCTCCCGCAGCTGTTCGGTATATTTGGCCAATCCCCGGATAGCCGCGCCGGGCAGCAGCTCGTTGAACTCCATCATGATAGGCGCATTAAAAAACTCAGGGAACACCACGAAATCCGCTTCGTAATCGCTTACCGCGTCCACGAAGAACTCCACCTGCTGCAGCAGCCCTTCCATGCCGCTGTAGGTGCGCATCTGCCATTGCACGAGCCCTATCCGCACGGTGGATTTGTTGTAACGGATGGTGTCGCGGTCTTTTTCGTAATAGATATTGAACCACTGCAGCAGCGTGGCAAAACCTTTGGACGCGGCGTCGTTGGGGAGATAATTGCGGAGGATCTTTTTAACGATGAAGTCGTTGCTGAACTGGAAAGTGAGCGTGGGATCGTAGATCTCTTTGTCCCGCACCTTTTCGATATAAATGCGCGGGCTCATCTGGTCAGCATACTTCTCGTAATTGGGAATGCGGCCGCCGGCCACGATGCCTTCCAGGTTCAGGTTCTCGCAGAGCGCCTTGCGGGCGTCGTAAAGCCTGCGGGCAAGCCGTTTACCGCGGTATTCAGGGTTCACGAACACTTCTATGCCATAAAGGGTATCGCCTTTGGGATTGTGGGTGTTGAAGGTATAATAACCCGTGATCTGCTCATACGTGTGATCGTCGCCAAACTTCTCATAATCTACGATGATCGCGAGGGCGCAGCCAACCACTTTCCCGTTCACGGTCACGGCTATCTGCCCGTCGGGGAACAGGCTGATCAGCCGCTGGATGGTGCCTTCGCGCCAGTAGCTCCCCTGCATGTCCTGATAGGCGGACACCATCGATTCTTTCAGGTCCAGGTAATCTTCCGCCGTGAGCAGGCGCACTTCTACTGTTTCTTCTGCCATACTGTAATTGTTTTACATTCAGCAAAAGTTAACTAAAAATGCAAAATTGACCTATTAAATCTTGGGCAGGGCCTGTTTTTTAAGCACGTCTTCGATGTAAAGCACTTTGTTATTGTCTGTCTGAAGGAAGGATCTGTTCGCCGCTTTGATCTTCAGCAGGGCCTTTACCTGCCTCAGTACGAAGAACGGCAGGTAGAACAGTGAAGTGAAGATCTTCTTTTCCTGCTGCATCAGCAGCACGATAATAAAGAAAGACGCCACGAACACCACTACCACTCCCAGCCAGAAACCGGCCATGGCGGGAGAAATGAAGATATTCACCGCTCCGAGGAAAAAAGCGGCGGCAAGCAGGATGAATAAAGGCGGGCGCAGCAGGTTGACCCCGAAATAGACCAGGTTGAAGCTGCCTCTCCGGAGCCCGGTGGCCAGCACATCCCAGCCGTATTTGAAGTATTTGAAATAGGCGTTGATCCAGCGGGTGCGCTGTTTTTCCAGCGCCGCGCCGTTGTCGATCTTTTCGTCGTACACCATGGCTTCGGGCGCATAGGCCAGCAATGGTATCTTCTTCACGATATCCGCCTGTATCTTCTTATCGAACCCGCCGAGGAAGTGCTGGTAGATGATCTCCCGGTACAGGCTGGTTTCCATGGCGATGCCCAGGCCCCAGATGTTGGACGAAAGGCCCAGCTCGCTGCGCATGAGGCGGTCGGAGAAATTGTTATACAGGTTGCCGGCGGCATCCAGCCGGGCATAGAGCGTATCCGTATTTTTGGGCTGAAGGTTTGTTTGCACCGCCCTGTGCCCCTGGTTGAAGTAGTGGTTGAGCACCGGGAGGTAATCAGGATGCGCCAGGTTATCCGAATCAAATATCACCAGCACATCATGCGGTTGCGCAAAATGGTTGATGGCATAGTCTATGGACCTGATCTTCGCATTCAGCCGTGTGGCAGGGCGCAGCAGCTTCACTTTCGGGTGATCGTAGGTGAGCGGGTCGTCTTCACAGGCATCCGCCACTACATAAATGATATAATTATCATAGTTCTGTTTCAGCAGCGAATCTACCAGCGGGGGCACCAGTGCGAGGCTTTTATGCGCGGTAATGATAGCGGCAAAGCTGCGGGAGGAATCCGTTTGCGCAGCATCCGCCTTAATTTCAGGCCTGCCCAGCCCGAGCGCTTTCTTAACGGCAAATACCAGCAGCAGCAACGTAGGCTGCAGCAGGTAAAAGGCAACGATTGCCTGCACAATGATCAATATGACGAGGAGCGCTGTATACATAGTCTATTTTTTTTCCCAAACGGTAAAGAAGCCGCCGGTGAACTGGTATGGCAGCAGGTCTGCTACTTTGCAGTCCAGCCATTGCAATGCGGGTATCCTTTTGGTCACAAAAGAGAAAGGGAACACGTCTTCAATGAAATTCGCCTTGCCAAACCCGGTTATCCTGAAGTTGTTCTCTTCAGACAGCCGGCGCAGGTCGCTTCTTTTAAAGAACTGGATATGATCCAGGTTGCTTGCTGCAGACTGCACCGTGGTACCGTTGTATCCCAGGCCGCTTTTTATTTTCTGGACCAGCTTCCATACGAAACCGTTCCTCTCGCGCATTTTGAGCACCGGCCTTGTAACGAGCAGCTCGCCCGGCCCTGTGCCGTTGGGCACGGTTACGATCAGGATGCCGTCAGGTTTGATGGATTGATATAATACTTTCAGCAGGGCCGAAGGAAAGGATAAATGTTCGAGCACTTCGCTGCAGATCACGGCGTCGAAGGTCTGGCCGTCTGCCACCAGCTGTTCAGCACTGAGCACTTCAAATTTGACATTTTCCATATCGTTCAGCTGCCTGGCCTTTTCAATGGCGTCGGCGCTGACGTCTATCCCCAGCACGTTGTAGCCCAGCCTGCCGAGGTGGCGGCTGATCACGCCGTTGCCGCAGCCAACGTCCAGTATACGGGCCTTGTCTGAAAACCTGCTTTCCACGGCTCCGGCAATAAAGTCGAGCCGCTTGCGGTCTGCCAGGCGGTTATATTCATATGTGATTCGGTTCATGAATGCTAAAGCGTTGTTGAGTTTGTATAATTCCTTCGTAGACACCTTCCACCTGCCGGGCCATTTTTTTCATGCAGTACTCCCGGCTTACGGTAGCCGCGGCGGCAACCTGCAAACGGCCACGGAGGGCTGTATCGCGGTGAAGCTGCGTAATGGCGGCAGCCAGCGCTTCCGGTTCTTTCACCGGTACGATCAAACCGTTCTGGCTGTGCTGAACGATCTCGCGCGACCCGTCTACCGCGGTCACGATCACCGCCTTTGCCATGGCCATAGCTTCCAGCAGCCCGATGGGCATTCCTTCCCAGAGAGAAGGCAGGCAGAAGATATCGATCGCCTTCAGCACTTCCGGCACATCCGTTCTGAACGGCAGGAAGCGTATATGTTGCGAAATGCCCAGCGAGCCGGCGAGGTCAACAGTTTCCTGTTTCATATCCCCGTCTCCCACCACCAGCAAAGTAATGTTGCTGTTTTGCTGCAGCACTTTGCTGAAGGCCTGTATGAGCGTAACCGGGTCTTTCTGCAGGGTTATCCGTGCAATGTAACCCACTACTGTATGAGACGCCGGTATGTCCAGCTCCGCACGCAGGTCTTTCATTTCCCTGCCGGGATTAAAATGATCCAGGTTGATGCCATTGTTGATCACGACGGAACGGAAGCCGGAGAAATGCTTTATACCGGTTTCCCGGTTGCTGGCGGATACCGAAATGTTCTTTTTCGCAAGGCTTGTGAGCATCCGCTCGGACAAAATCCGGAGATGCCTCTTAAAAAAAGGCTGGTCCTCGTGGAACGACCACCCATGAATGGTATATATCATCGGGCAGCCGCTCAGCCGGGCAGGCAGGAAAAGGTTGCTGGCCGCCCGGGTCCCATGCGCATGGACCATATCGATACGCTCATTTTTCAGCAGGGCGTTCACCTTGCTTATACAGGCGGGATCGAATGGTTTGGCGGAACTGATCACGTGATTGGGTATTTTCATTTCATTCAGCCGGTCTATCATCGGGCCGTCCGTGAAAGAAAGCACCACCGGTTCAAAACGCTCCTTATCCAGCGCGGAAACGAGGCTCAGCACGTGAGACTCGCCGCCGCCTATCTGGCCCTGCCGGATGGCCTGCAATACCCTTATTTTCCGAAGTGCTGCCATTAACCTGCTGTTGCCGCTACGGGTTGATCAATCTTTCTTTCCCAGCCCTGTGGCAGCTTCTCATATATCTCGATCTCACCGAATTCCTTGCTCTTGCGCGCTCCCACTTTTTTTGCCCAGGTGCCCATCCGCTCAATACCTTCCTGGAGGCTGATACCGGTGCCTTCGCCAAAAACGCGGTGCGCTTTGGTATGGTCGGAATATGCATGCATCACTTCGTTACGGGCCGCCAGGTATTTGATATCCGGTGTTACGCCGAAGATGCCGCCTACTACTTTCGCCAGCTCGTTAACTGTATACGGTTTGTCTGCGCCGATGTTGAACACTTCATTGTAAGCCGCAGGCGTATTCACGCTGTGCGCAATGGGAATGGCCACATCATCTATATAGCTGAAAGCGCGTGTCTGCTCGCCGTCGCCGAAGATCGTGAGAGGCTGCCCCTGCATGATCTGGTTCATAAAAATGCCGATCACGTTGCGGTATTTGTCGCCGATATTCTGGTTTTCGCCGTACACGTTGTGCGGGCGGAAAACGATGTAGTTGAGGCCGAACATTTCGTGCGCAGCTTTCAGGTCGAGCTCCACGGCATATTTGGAAACACCGTATGGATCTTCCGGCATGGGCACCATTTCTTCGCGCATGGGCAGCTGGCCCGCACCGTATACCGCGATGGAAGAAGTGAACACAAAACATTTCACTTTATGCTTCACGGATTCATTGATAAGGTTGATGCTGCCGATGAGGTTGTTGTTATAGTTGAAGCGGCGGATGAAATGGGAAAGCCCTTCTGCCGCATAAGCTGCAAGGTGATAAACATAAGTGAATCGGTACTGCTCGAACAGCTGTGTAACCATTACTTCGTCTGAAACGGAGCCCTGTACAAAAATGGCGCCTTCGGGAATATGGTCTTCAAAGCCGCCGCTGAGATCGTCGAGCACTACAACTTCATGCCCCAGCGCGAGGCAGTGTTTTACTACATGGGAGCCGATAAACCCGGCGCCACCGGTAACAAGGGAAACTATTTTTGTCATACTGATAATTTTTATTTTTTTAAACAGGTGAATAACTTGAATTGGTCAGGTTCCAGAATGTGCCTTTCAGGAAAGAATTCAGGTGTTTGAACTGACCCTTCAATGTATATGAAGCCACGGCTTTCGGCAGCGTCAGGAAACTGAAAAAGAGCAGAAATACCGTGAGCTGCCGCTTATTGGTATTCCTGCGCATGTACAAGATCCGGTTACGGGTGTGGAAGTATACTTTCAGCGGGCTCTCCTTCCCCATCGTAATGGATTCCTTATGGTATATCAATCCCTGTGTGGCATAATATATTTTATAACCGGCCCTCAGTATCCTGGCGGACCAGTCGGATTCTTCATAATAAATAAAAAATTTATCCGCGAAGCGGCCGACCTTTTCGATCACTTCCCGCTTTACCATCATGGCTGCACCATGTGCGCATGACGTGGGGCCCGATACGTTGTGCTGGCCATTATCTTCCTCCTTGCTGCCAACTGCCCATGTACGGCCTGTAAGCAGGTTCATCGGGTGAAAGCCTGCGTACTGGATCACATTGGGATGATGGTAGAACCTTATCTTGGGGCAAACGACGCCGATGGAAGTGTCTTCTTCGAAAGGCGCCAGCAGCTGTTCCAGCAGGTCGGGCGTCATTTCCGTATCGTTGTTGACTATAAAAATAAAATCGCCCGTTGCATGCTGCATGCCCAGATTATTGCCGCCTGTAAAACCGAGGTTCACGGGGCTCAGTATCAGCTTAAGGTTAGGGTAGTTCCCGGCTTCGATCTGTGCGCTGGGGTCTGTTGCAGAGCCGTTATCCACAACGATCGTTTCAAAATTCCGGTAAGTGAGGTTTTTAGTAGTTTCCAGGAATTCGCAGGTTACTGCCGTCTGGTTATAATTCAATGCAATGATTGAAACCAGCGGGGCGGCCTGCTTGTCTAACATGTTATTCATTGTACTCGGTTGTATATTAAATCTCTTCTTGGCGGCTAACAATCTTCTGTCCGGCTATACATTATCCTTTTGCAGCAAGGCTGTGGGCGTATTCGCCAGTATCCACATATCAAACATCACGGAATGCTTTTCTGCATATTCTATATCCAGCCTGATGCGCTCGTCCACGCTCATTTCCTTGCTGCCCCTCTTCTTGATCTGCCAGAGGCCGGTAAGCCCCGCCGGCGCCAGGAAGCGGCCTGCATAAGAATCCGTGGTGAGAGACGCGGCTTCGTACAACGGCAGGGGCCGGTTGCCTACCAGGGACATATCGCCCCGGATCACGTTCAGCAGCTGGGGTATCTCGTCCAGGCTGGTGTTACGAAGGAAAGCGCCAAGACGGGTCACCCTCGGGTCGTTGCTTACCTTGAAAAACACAGGCCCTGTTCCGTTCGATTCATACTGGTTCAGATGGCTCATCTGGCTCACCTGTTTATCCGCTTCGGCCACCATCGTCCGGAACTTATAGAATTTAAAGACCTTGTAGCCCTGGCCTGCCCGTTTGGATATATAAAAAACGGGGCCGCGGCTCTCCAGTTTGATGAGCGCGGCAACGACCAGCAGCACCGGGCTCGCTACCAGCAATCCTGTAGCTGCTATGGAAATATCCAGCGTCCTTTTTAAAAAATAGTTGAACATACCGCCCAGGTTGACGGAACGTACTTCCTTCTGCCTGGAGCTTTTTGCCAGCTCCTTTATTTTTTTTTGCGGCCTTCACGCTGCTCAGGAAAGCTTCAGCATTAAAGCCGGCGGTAAACACCTGGTCTATGCCGCCCATGCTTCTCAATTCCTGCTTTTTCTTTGCGTCGAGGGCTTCTACGTAAACAAAAAAAGGCGTATCCTGCAACTCACTGAATGAGCGGATAAGCGATAAATAACTACGTGGATCCATGCCTGCGCTGAGATTGCAGATCACAAAAGCGGGCTTCAGATCCAGCATCAGCTGCTCCATCAAAATGATGCGGACAGCCTGATGATTTTGCGCGACCAGCATTCTTTCTTCACATTTACCGGCTACTTCGTGCAGGAAAGCATTGCTGCCGATGCAAAGAATGTAGGATTGTGTCGCGCTTCTTGAGAGGTTAATGATTCGGGGTCCGGTTTTTAGCGAATCTGGTACAGGTACTGTTAAAATTGACATCATGCCGATTCGATTTAATAGGTGCTAAAAATATGCCGTCACAATGGATTATGAAACGGCCTCAATAGGTGTTGTATTCAATTGCATATCTACCAAACTCACAAGGTTCATGGGGTCGAACGGTTTCTGGAGTACCTTCACCACGTTCGACGGAACCAGTGTCAGGTCCTCTACACGCGTGCCGGTCAATATCATTACCGGAATATCGTTGTAAAGCAGATTCTCGTTCAGGGCGCCGGTAAATTCCCAGCCATCCATCTGGGGCATCTGTATATCTGAGATGATCAGGTCGGGTGTATTACCTTTATTCAACCACATCAGAGCACTCAAACCATCTCCCGCGGCAACCACCCTGTATTTTTGCTTCAACATCGCTTCAAGTAACAACCTCAATGCGGGACTATCATCTACTACAAGTACTAATTTCTTCATTGTTCTCTTATGTTTAGAAAATTAAAGACTAACTTTTAAACCATTGCCGTGAACATCCGGTTTGATTTTTACAGACGCACATGCGGTTAACGGTCATCTTTGATTTTCCAGGGGATAGGTCGAAATGGTTATATGGGTTGTTGCCATCCGGCGCGCGAATTTATCGCAGGGGTCAGGCAGTCAGCAAACCATACTAATAGTTAATGAAGAATTCCAGAGGAGATGGCTAAGTTGTAGTGTTGGTTAAAAACGAGGTAAATTTAATCGAATTTTTCGGAATGGAGCAAGAAAAATAATTTTTCAGTACATATCCCGCTGTTAAATTCAGGTATAAACACCTTATTGTTGGTAACCGAGCGTAAAAGTATAATAAATATTTATTTTTAATACCTGGATTTTGGCAAGTGAGCATATTTTTCCGGTGAATGGCGTAATATCATTCGTAAACGGTCCGGAATTGATCCCGGAATGCCGTTACTTCCAAAATGGTTTCAAAATTGTTTTATAACTTGCCGCCTGATTTACCCCGCCTTGCATGAGCATTA
>CBFHAF010000063.1:0-11255 GCA_965653435.1 uncultured Chitinophaga sp. | reverse complement strand
GCCGGCATAAATGCAGCCCGCTTCCACCTGGGTGCCTTCCAGCACCACGGCTCCGGCCGCAATAATGGTATTGCTGCCGATGTGTGCATTGTCCATCACAATGGCGCCCATGCCTATCAGCACATTATCTTCCACCGTACAGCCGTGCACGATAGCATTATGCCCCACGGAAACATTATTCCCGATCACGGTCTTCGTTTTCTGGTACGTGGCATGGATCACCGCGCCGTCCTGTATGTTCACTTTATCGCCCATACGGATGCTGTTCACATCCCCGCGCACAACCGCGTTGAACCATACGCTGCAATCCTTTCCCATTACAACGTCTCCCACGATCGTCGCGTTCGGCGCGATAAAACAATTAGGCCCCATCTGCGGGTGCACTCCTTTAACTGGTAATATTACTGGCATGTTACAAATATAGAACTTCACTAACTTCGCCCCTAATGAATAACAGGCAGCTTTTTTTACAATATGTGGCGCAAACCTCGGACGCCCCGATGGCGCTGGAGATCGTGAAAGCCAAAGGCATGTACATGTGGGATGCAGGCGGAAAGCAGTACCTGGACCTGATCGCCGGTATCAGCGTTTGTAATATCGGCCACTGCCACCCGGCGGTGGTGAAGGCTATCGGCGAACAGGCGGAAACATACATGCACCTGCTGGTATACGGGGAATTTGTGCAAAGCCCGCAGGTGGCCTACGCCAAATACCTTACGGATCATTTACCGGCCGCGCTTAACAGCGTTTATTTCACCAATTCAGGCAGCGAAGCCACGGAAGGCGCTATGAAGCTGGCCAAACGCCATACCGGCAGAACAGAGATCATTGCCTTCAAAAACAGCTACCATGGCTCCACACAGGGCTCGCTGAGCATCATCGGCGACGAATACTGGCGCAACGCCTTCCGGCCCCTGCTGCCGGACGTGCAGCACCTGCAGCATAATTCCATGGATATGCTTGGCAGCATCACGGAGCGCACCGCCTGCGTGATCGCGGAAACCATCCAGGCGGAAGGCGGCGTGCTCGCCCCGCAAAAGGAATGGCTGCAGGCGCTCCGCCGCAGGTGTACGGAAACAGGCGCCCTGCTGGTGCTGGACGAGATCCAGTGCGGCTTCGGCCGCAACGGCACGCTCTGGGCATTTGAACAATATGGGGTAATACCGGATATACTGTTGCTGGGAAAAGCCCTCGGCGGCGGAATGCCCTTAGGAGCATTTATTGCCGGCCGCGAAGTGATGTGGAGCCTGACGAACCAGCCCGTGCTGGGGCATATCACCACTTTCGGCGGCCACCCCGTAGCCTGCGCAGCCGGCCTGGCTGGCATGAAGGCGCTGATAGAAGAGAACATGATGGCGGGCATTCCCGGGAAAGAAAAGCTGTTCCTGGAACTGCTGAAACATCCCAACATCAAAGCGGTACGTTCCCGCGGGCTGATGCTGGCCCTGGAACTGGAAGATTTCCCCGCCGTGCAGAAAGTAATTGCGCATTGCATCGCCAATGGCGTGATCACGGACTGGTTCCTGTTTGCGGCCAACTGCATCCGCATTGTGCCGCCGCTGATCATCAGCGAAGAGGAAATCCGGAAAGCCTGCGGCGTGCTGCTGGCAGGACTGGATACATTATGATAACCCCGCTTCCATTATTTTTTCCTTGCCTCACCTATAAAACAAAGAATCCTCCCGGGAAACCGGGAGGATCGTTTCAAACTGCTTATGAGAAAATTCAACTAAAAGACTTATTGCTGGCCAGCTTCTCTCTTCGCTTCAGATTTCATTTTATCGTTGGCAAAGATGGAGAATTCCACGCGGCGGTTCTGAGCACGGTTCGCTTCAGTATCGTTCGGGAATTTAGGCTGCCTTTCGCCGTACCAGAACGTTTGCACGCGGTTGGCGGCTACACCCTGGCCTACCAGGTAATTGGCTACCGATTTGGCGCGGCGTTCAGACAGGGCATAGTTGTATTCATCCGTTCCCTTGTCGTCAGTATGGCCTTCCACGCGAACATGCGTGTCGGGGTATTTGTTCAGTACTTCCGCCAGTTCCCGGATATTGCCTTGTGCGGTGGCTGTGAGGTCGGACTTGTCGAAGCCGAACAGCACGCCTGAATTGAAGGTCACGTTGATGCCTTCCCCTACACGTTCAACGGTGGCATTGGGCACTTCGCTTTTGATCTCCTGTGCCTGTTTGTCCATTTTCTTACCGATGAGTACACCGGCCGTACCGCCTACTGCTGCGCCGATGATGGCGCCGAGGGCTGTGTTGCCGGCTGCTTTTCCTATCACTGCACCGGCTGCGGCCCCGCCGCCGGTTCCTATTACCGCTCCTTTTTTCGTATTGTCCATGCCCTGCCAGGTGCTGCAGCTGCTGACAAGAAGTATCCCTGCTAAGCCCGTCGCCACTAATGCATTCATTCGTTTCATCATAGTATGTTTTATTTTGAGTGTTAAAGCCTACACAAATAGTTTGCCAAGAAAAAATCTCCGGGAGCAGATAATCTGATAATCAAACATTTACGTTAAAAGAAAACAGGCATACGGATGTTCTCGCCGCTGCCTGTTCCCGTTCGTTTACTTCCCGAAAAGGTTGCCCAGCAAGCCGCCTAATCCGCCGCTTCCCTGTTGTTGTTTGGCGCCGTTGCTGATCATGCCCACCAGGTCCTGCATGTCCACATCGCCGTCCCCGTCCTTATCCATCCCGCCGGCAAATTTGCCCAGCAGGCCGCCAAGGTTCATACCGTTGGTGCTGCCACCGGTAAGAGAGCCGAAAATGCTGTCCAGCGAAAACCCGTTGTCTGACGGGTCGTTGGTCTTTTTAACCAGCGAGCCCAGCACGGCGGGGATCAGTGAGGCTGCAAGGGAGGCCGCCGTACCGCTGTTGAGGTTGAACTTCTGGGTGAGGTTGCTGATAAGGTTACCGGAAATGTTGTTCACCACGGGGTTCTGGGAATCTACCTGGCCGTTGCTGTTGAACAGGCCCATAACTTCTTTTACATTTCCATTGGCAAGGGCATCCTGCAAACCGGAAGCGATAGAGTGCGTGGCTTCGCCGATAACTGCTTCATTCTGCTCATTGGGAATGGCAGGGTTGGCCACCACTGTTTCCTGGGCGTTTTCACGCACCAACTGAACTAATTGATCTAACATTTTGATATGGGTTTAGGATGGATAAGAAAAACTGAGGTCACCGAACATTATGCATATCTCGATCTGGTAAACGGTTCCGGGCCATCGTAGCATAATAACACATCCCGCTAACAAATTGTTGCGGAAATTGTTTAAGCATCCGGTTAAATTTACATCCCGTCCCCCGTCTTCATTTTTTCCGCATTTTCCGCGAACTGGAGGGCCTGCACCATGTCTTCTATCTCCCCGTTCATAAACGCGTCCATATTATACACGGTCATGCCGATGCGGTGGTCGGTAATACGCCCCTGGGGATAATTGTATGTGCGGATCTTGGCGGAACGGTCCCCGGTGCTCACAAGGCTTTTCCTTTTTGAAGCGATCGCGTCCTCATGTTTGCGGACGGCCGCTTCGTATATGCGGGTGCGTAACATGCGCATGGCGATATCCCTGTTGGAGTGCTGGCTGCGGCCTTCCTGGCATTCCACCACCACGCCCGTAGGGATGTGGGTGAGCCTCACGGCAGACTCGGTTTTGTTTACGTGCTGGCCGCCCGCGCCGGAGGAACGGAACGTGTCCATTTTAATATCCGCTTCCCGTACGTCCACATCCACATCTTCCGCTTCGGGCAGCACAGCCACCGTGGCGGCTGAAGTATGCACGCGGCCGGATGCTTCCGTGGCCGGTACGCGCTGCACGCGGTGCACGCCGGACTCAAATTTGAGTGTGCCGTACACATCGTCGCCCGTCACTTCCACCACTACTTCCTTGTAGCCGCCTACCGCGCCCGCGTTTTCGTTCATGATCGCCGTTTTCCAGCCTTTGTTCTCGCAATACCGCAGGTACATCCTCAGCAGGTCGCCGGCAAACAGCGCCGCTTCGTCGCCCCCGGTGCCGCCGCGGATCTCCAGGATGGCGTTCTTCTCATCCTGCGGGTCTTTCGGGATCAACAGGTTGCGGATGTCCGCCTCCATCTGTTCCTTCTGCTCGTTCAGGCTTTCCGTTTCCTCTTTGGCCAGCTCCCGCATCTCTTCATCGCCGCTTTCCAGCACTTCTTTGTTGAAGGCAATGGAATCCAGCAGGTTGCGGTAAGCGTCGTACGCTTTCACGATCTTCTCCAGCTGGCGGTATTCCTTGCTCAGCTTGCTGAACTGCTTGTTATCCTTTACCACTTCAGGGTTGGTAAGCGCCAGGGCTACCTGTTCGTACCGGCCTTTAATGGCATCTAATTTATCGATCATAATAAAATTTCTGTTTCCCGGGAGCGTTTACAGGCCACGGCGGATTATAATCATTCAGGGAAATTGCCGTATTTCGTAATTGCTTCGGGTTGCAAAATTACGTTTTTGCCCATTAATAAAAAGGGGGAAGCGGCCCGGCCATTTTTAAATGTTAATTCGGAAAGCATGATCAAGCTGACAGCAGGGGATATATTCGACGGGCAAAAGTTCCTGGGGGCAGACCGCTGCCTCATTCTGGACGACGACGGTGCCGTATCGGCGCTGGTACCGCGCAGCTGGGCGGGAGACGGGATCATTGAAGTGGAAGGATGGCTCTGCCCCGGCTTTATCAACACCCATTGCCATCTCGAATTAAGCCATATGCAGGGGATGATCCCCGAAGGCACCGGCCTGCCGGTTTTCCTGCAAACGGTCATGGAGCAGCGCGAAACGCCCGCGCCGGAGCTGGTGCAGGAAGCCATGGCCAAAGCAGCAGCCGCCATGAAGGCGGAAGGCGTCGTAGCCGTGGGCGACATCTGCAACACCGCCGCCAGCCTCCCGCTCAAAACGCAGCCCGGCATTTACTGGCACAGCTTCGTGGAATGCATGGGCTTCATTGACGCGGCCGCCCCGCGCAGGCTGGAACATTCGCTCGCCGTGCTCGCCCGCTTCAGGGAAAGCGGCCTGCCCTGCTCCATCGTGCCGCATGCCCCCTACTCCGTTTCCGCTACTTTATTCAGGCTGCTGGCCGGTATGGAAAACAATACGCCCGTTTCCATCCACAACCAGGAGTCCGCTTCGGAAGATTCCCTGTACCGCTCCGGAACAGGCGCTTTCCTGGATTTTTACCGGCATTTTAATATGGATATCTCAGGTTTCGGGATGACGGGCAAAAGCAGCCTCCGGAGCTATCTTCCCTATTTCGCCTCCACGCCGCGCATGCTGCTGGTGCATAACACCTATACGGAGCCGGAAGATGTACGCTACGCCGTTTCCCGCGAGCAGGAGATCTACTGGTGCCTTTGCCCCAATGCAAACCTCTACATCGAAAGCCGCCTCCCCGATGTAAAAACATTCATGAACGAAGGCGCGCGCATCACGCTGGGAACGGACAGCCTGGCGTCTAACCGGCAGCTGTCCATGTGGGAAGAGATCAGCACCATCCACCGGCATTTCCCGGAAATACCGATGGCCGCCATTATGCAATGGGCTACGCTGAACGGGGCGCAGGCACTGGGTATTTCATCCGCTTACGGCAGCTTCGAAAAAGGGAAAAAACCGGGCCTTGTGCAGATACACAATGGTAACGCGAAAGCATACACGATTTAATTATCTATACATTTGCCTCCTATGAACGATTTTTTAAACCAGCAATTCCTGGATAATTCCGTGAGGAACTATTTGATAGTGGCCGGTATTATCCTGTTCGTGTACTTCATCCGCCGCTACCTTTCCAAAGGCCTTGCCGCGGGCATGTTCAGGCTCATCAAACACTGGAGCCCCAGCATCGCGCAGCATGAATTCGTGCAGCTGCTTTTTAAGCCGCTGGAATATTTCCTGCTCATGACCGCGTTTATCATGGCAAGCAACCACCTCGTATTCCCCTCCGAGCTGAACATCATCGTATACAACCGCACCGGCGACCCATACACCCTGAAAATGCTCCTGGCCACACTGGTCAAGATCGTGTTCAGCATAACCGTGATACTGATACTCCTCCGCCTGATAGATTTTATCTCGCTGATACTTGAAAAGAAGGCAGACCTCACGGAAGATAAAACAGACAACCAGTTCATCATCTTCTTCCGCGATTTCTTCAAAGCCATCATGTTCATCATCGGCGCCATGATCCTTATCAATATCCTGTTCGGGAAAGACGTGGTGGACAAGCTCGTGGCCGGTCTTGGCATAGGCGCCGCCGCCCTCGCCCTCGCCGCGAAAGAAAGCATCGAGAACCTGATCGGTTCGTTCATCATTTTCTCCGACAAACCTTTCCGCGTGGGCGACAGCGTGAAGGTGGATTCCTTCCAGGGCACGGTGGAAAAGATCGGCCTGCGCAGCACACGCCTGCGTACGCTGGAAAAAACCTTCGTAACCGTACCCAATAAAAAAATGGTGGACAGTGTGCTGGATAACCTCTCCCTGCGCACGCAGCAACGCGTGGCGCTGAAACTGGAGCTGGCGGGCGATACTCCTTCAGATAAAGTGGCGGCGGTGGTAAAAGGCTTGCAGGACTACCTGGGGAACCACGCGGATGTGGAGCCCGGCTACTCCGTGAACCTGTTCGATTTCACCAAAGATTCCTACACCATCCAGGTGATCTATATGACCAATATCCTGGAAGGCAACGCCTACCTGGAACTGCGGGAAAATGTGAACCTCGCCGCCATCAGCATCCTCGAAAAGAACGGCGTGCGGCTGGCGATAAGGCAGGATCCCGCAATGTGATCCCGTCAAACGAAAGAAGGCCGCCCGGTGGGCGGCCTTCTTTCGTTTATACGCAGCCTCGCTGCTACTCTTTTTTATCCATTTTCATGATGATCTGCGCCAGGTCCTGCTCCACGGATTCTTTGGAGTTGCCGGAAATGCGGCCTTCTTCCTTCCCGTCGCGCATAACGAGGATGGTGGGCACGCGTTTCACTTTATACCCGTCCGCCACCTGGTTGCCGGTGTTGCCGGAATTATCGGCGCCGTACATGTGAATGCTTTCTTCAGGCACGCTGGCCAGGATCATTACTTTGTAAAAACGGCCCAGCAGGTTCTGGCTGGCTTCGTCTGTGGTGTTCACCAGCGCTACCAGCTGGATCTTATCTTTGTTGGATTTGATATAGTTCACCATTGTCGCATTGGCGTCGTACCGGTTCACGCCGTTGTGGAACCAGGCAAATGCGGAATCAGCCAGCAGCTCCTTCATTTTGAATTCCCCTTTCAGCTGCTTGCCCTGAGCCGCATGGTTGTGATTGCTCTGAGCCATGGTCACTGAGCTGAGCAACAGTCCGCATCCCAATAATACTTTGTGTAATCGCATAGTTTCGTGATTTATAATTGATCTTTTAACTCTGTCAGGAATTGCCTCACCTTTTGCAGGCTTTTGATCATCTCGAAGTTCCGGGAAGCGGAACGTTTGTCTTCCCGCAGTTTCTGCTTCGCCCCTTCGATGGTGTATTTGCGCTCGCGCAGCAGATGGTAGATGAGCTTCAGGTTATGGATATCCTCCTGCCTGAAAAGCCTGTCGCCTTTCCGGTTCTTTTTGGGTTGAAGAATATCGAATTCGTTTTCCCAGTAACGGATCAGGGAGGTGTTTACGCGGAACATGCCGGCTACTTCGCTGATGGAATAGTACTGCTTGTCTAACGTAAGTTTTTCCAGCTCCTGGATCACATGCGGGTCGCCTGCCAGTTCTTTCAGACTTTTCCGCCCCCTTTTTTTGCCTTTCGGCGGAGCGCCGTCTTCGGGAATAGCGGCCTCTGCACCATTTGCGTTCACTTCGCCGTTCTCCGCAATCCCGGCTGAGCCGGTACGGGCGGGCGTTTTGACGGGTGCGGGCTTTTGCGGCTCGGCGGCTCCGAATAAGTCCAGTTGCTGCATCATAACCGAAATAAATTGTATGGATAAAAAGAATACAGATACAATATTACGGAATCCCTTTTATGCACAACCCGCCTTTTCCTTCAATAATCATTCCACTAATCGAACGACTGGTTGCCCGAACGGGCAATTTTCAGCATGCGGTCGAATTGCTCGGGCGTGAGATCGTTATAGAAGAAGTACACGGGATCTACTTTTGTGCCGTTTTTCATCACCTCGTAATGGCAGTGCGGGCCGGTGGATTTGCCGGTGCTGCCTACCCAGCCCAGCACGTCGCCGCGCTTCACCTGCTGCCCGCGCTTTACTTTGATGCGCACCATGTGCCCGTACAGGGATTTGTAGCCGTAACCATGGTTCACCACCACGTGGTTGCCATAGCCAACGTCGCTGAGGGAAGCATCTTCGATAGCTCCGTCGCCCGTGGCATAAATGGGCGTGCCCGAAGGCGCCGTGAAATCGAGGCCGCTGTGGAACTTCATGGTTTTGTAAATGGGATCGATGCGGTACCCGTAGCCGGAGGCGATACGGTCCAGGTCCTTATTGGCCACCGGCTGTATGGCCGGGATGGAGGCCAGCATTTTTTGTTTATTCTTGATAAGATCCTCGATCTGTACGTACGATTTTTCCTGTGCTTTCACGCGGTTATGCAGCTCGGCGAGCATATTGGCGGAAGCGGCGATGATCTCGGAGTTGGCTTTGGAGGCCAGCTGCGTGTTCTCTTCCTCCTTGGGCTTGCCCGCCCTCACGCTGTCCGGAATGGGCGCCGCTTCAAAAATAACGCGGTAGATCTCGTTGTCGCGGTGCTGCAGCTCATCCAGCGTGGTCTTCATTTCCGCCATACGGCCCTTCAGCGCATCGTATTCCTCCTTCATGCTCTCAATATCCTTACGCAGGAACTTTTCCTTGGGCGATTCCAGGAAACGGTAGGCGACGGACAGGAACAGGATGCCCGTTACGATGGCGGCGGAAAGGAAACCGAGTATACGGAGGATTTTAACCCGTACGGAGACTACGAGCTTTTCGTATTTAAGCGTTTGTGTATTATAGAAATATTTGACCTTCTTCATGAACCTTGAGGGTTGATATGGTGCGCGCACGATTCAACGCGCTGCCCGGATTTTTAGTATCAGTGCATTCCCCGGTTTTTTCACAGGAAAATGGCCGTTATGCCTTGTTTTTATTTATTTCAATATTTTTGCACCGCATTCAACCTACGCTAAAAAAATTGTACGGTTAAACCGGGGTCCGCAAACCTAATGGAATTAGGTTAAAACGTCAACCTTTTGAATCTCAATTTCTCGGCGAGCCACTTTGCGATAATCACAAATTAAAGGGAAATTTGGGATGGATGCAATTATAAAGTTAAAATTAGATATTAATACACAGTAATATTTTATGACCGCAGCCGAGATCAGACAACAATTCCTCGATTTTTTCGCTTCAAAAGGCCACCAGATAGTGCCCAGCGCCCCCATCGTGGTGAAAAACGACCCTACCCTGCTGTTCACCAACGCAGGGATGAACCAGTTCAAAGACCTTTTTCTCGGCAATAAACCCGCCCCTTACAAAAGAGCGGCAGACACCCAGAAATGCCTGCGGGTAAGCGGCAAGCACAACGACCTGGAAGAAGTGGGCATCGATACCTACCACCATACCATGTTCGAAATGCTGGTCAACTGGAGCTTCGGCGACTATTTCAAGAAAGAAGCCATCCAGTGGAGCTGGGAACTGCTCACCGAAGTGTATAAGCTGCCGAAAGACCGCTTATACGTGACTGTGTTCGAAGGAGATGCCAAAGAAAACCTCCCGGCCGATGCGGAAGCCATGGCCGCCTGGAAAGAACATATCGCGGAAGAACGCATCCTGATGGGCAACAAAAAGGATAACTTCTGGGAAATGGGCGATACCGGCCCCTGCGGCCCCTGTACCGAAATCCATGTGGACTGCCGTTCGGATGAAGAACGAGCGAAAGTTCCCGGGAAAGACCTCGTGAACAACGACCACCCGCAGGTGATCGAGATATGGAATAACGTATTCATGCAGTTCAACCGCCTGAAAGACGGCAGCCTGGAACCCCTCCCCGCCAAACATGTGGACACCGGGATGGGCTTCGAACGCCTTGTGCGCGTGCTCCAGGGCAAACAGAGCAACTACGATACAGACGTGTTCATGCCCCTCATTCACGCCACGGAAAAGCTCTGCGGCAAACAATACGGGCAAACTGAAAAAACGGATATCGCTTTCCGGGTGATCGCAGACCATATCCGCGCCATCTGCTTCACGATCGCGGACGGGCAGCTGCCTTCCAACAACGGGGCGGGCTACGTGATCCGCCGCATCCTGCGCCGCGCCGTACGGTATTATTTCTCGTTCCTGGACGTGAAAAAGCCCCTGCTGCATGAGCTGGTACCCGTGCTGGGCGCACAGTTCAGCAAAGTGTTCCCTGAGCTGGAACAGCAGGCCGATTTTGTGAAGAAAGTAGTATTTGAAGAAGAAGCCGGCTTCCTCCGTACGCTGGACAGCGGCCTCAGCCGCCTGGATGTGATCACTTCCGGCGAAAGATCCAAAACCATCGAAGGCCCCGTTGCCTTTGAATTATACGACACATTCGGCTTCCCGCTGGACCTTACCATGCTGATCGCCTCCGAAAAAGGCTTTAAAGTGGACGAAGAAGGCTTCACCGCCGAAATGAAAAAGCAAAAAGACCGCTCCCGCGCAGCCACCGAGCTGGATATGGGCGACTGGACCATCCTGCAGGACCAGCCTTCCGGTATTTTCATCGGTTACAACCAGCTGAACGCAGAGGCCAAAGTGCTCAAATACCGCAAGATCAAAGCAAAAGGAAAAGAACAATACCAGCTGGTGCTGGACCAGACGCCTTTCTACGCTGAAAGCGGCGGCCAGGTAGGCGATACAGGCCTGCTGCGCTTCAACGGCGAAGCCATAGCCGTAACGGACACCAAGAAGGAAAACGACCTGATCGTTCATTTCGTGGACACCCTGCCCGCTAAGGTCGAAGGCACCGTACTGGCTGAAGTGGACGCCGCAAAACGGCGCGGCACCGCCAGCCACCACTCCGCCACGCACCTGCTGCACGCGGCGCTGCGCCAGGTATTGGGCACGCACGTAGCACAGAAAGGCTCCCTCGTAAATGCGGACTACCTCCGTTTCGACTTCAGCCATTTCGCCAAGGTAACAGATGAGGAACTGGCGCAGATAGAAGCCATCGTGAATGAAAAGATCAGGGAGAACATTCCCGTGGTCATAAAGGAACTGCCCCGCGAAGAAGCCGCGCAAGATGTCGAGCTGGTGCAGCCGCTCGG
>CBFHAF010000062.1:0-11259 GCA_965653435.1 uncultured Chitinophaga sp. | reverse complement strand
TGCGGCAAATAAACAAAAACTTTTTCCCCTTTAAAATTTCTCGCACCCTTTATAACAAAAATTTAACTCCGCATTGTCCCGCCCGCCTTTGTTATACCAAAAACGCCCGGCTATGCCCTGGTTGCGGTATGGCAGGTTATCGCCCCTGTCGTAGTTCCGCTGGTTGTACAGGAACATGGTGTTGATATCATGTTTGTCGTTCAGCACTTTGGCATAAGAGATCATCGCTTCCAGGTAAACCGCCTGATCGCCCCACTGGCTGTTCCTTTCAAAACCCAGGTACTGCTGGCCGTGGCTCTGTATCTCAAGTGCAAGGCTGCCATCAGGGTTCCTCCCGGTAGCCGGTTTGTAATAATCGGGGTCTTTGCTTCTTCTCACCGAATTCCCGGAGAATTTATCAAAAGCGAAGGTCAGCTTGCCTTTCAGCCCGGGCGTAATTCCTTTCATGTCCTGTTCTATGGCTGTAGTGGACTGCAGCTGGTAAATGTTCCAGCGTTCGTACCCCCGCTGCGTGGCCCATGCCCAGGGGTTTTCCCTGAAGTCCACACGGGGTAAAGCCCCGTTGGCGTATTGGGGAGGATGCACGAAGGGAGGAATGCGCGAAGCCTGGTAGAAGATGCCGAAATTGGTTTCGTTGGCATCGCCGGGAGGACCGTTGCGGGTTTGCAGGTAACCGCCAAGGTTCACGCGCAACACCGTGGTGGGCGTTACGTTCAGATCCACGTTTGAGCGGACGTTGTAACGGTCTACCTTCAACCCGGAGTTCCATTCCTGTTTGGGATCCCTGCGAATGAGGCCGTCTTCGTTGAAGTAGCCCAGCTCCAGCGCGTATCTCAAAAAATTATTGCCGCCGTTCAGGTTCAGGTTGGCCCGCATGTTGCTGGCATGATCCTTTGCCACCACTTTCCACCAGTTTATATCAGGGTACAGCTCGGGGTCCGACTGGTCGCGGTATTTCTGCAGGATATCTTCCGGCTTAAAAGGCGGCCGGCCTGCATCGCTGTAGATCTCGTTCATCAGCTCCAGGTACTTCACTGCGCCAATATATTCCGGTACCTGCGTGAGGGAAGTGGTGGCCCTTTCGAAGCGGAAGCTGACCTGCGGCGGTCCCATTTTGCCGCGCTTGGTGTTGATCATGATCACCCCGTTGGCGCCGCGCACGCCGTACACCGCGCTGGCAGCCGCATCTTTCAGTACGGAGAAAGATTCAATTTCTTCCGGGTCGATATCGTTCAGGCTGCGCTCCACGCCGTCTACCAGCACGAGCGGCCTGGAGTTCCCCCCGAAAGTGCTGATGCCGCGGATCCAGAAATCGGAGTTGCTGGACCATGGGTCGCCGCTGCGCTGCACCGCGATAATGCCCGGCACCATGCCCGCGAGGTTGTTGCTGAGCGACCTGTTGGGCGTCAGCTGCAGCTGCGCGGGCTTCACCGTGCTGATCGCTCCCACAACGGAAGCTTTCTTTTGCGTACCGAAGCCCACTACGATCACTTCGTTCATGGCGGTAACGCTATCCTGCAGGATGGCATCCAGTATATCTTTTTTGCCGACAGGCAGGGTGATGGATTTATATCCTATGAAATTGAAGGTCAGCTGCGCGTTCCGGTTCAGCACATTGATGGCATATTCCCCGGTTTCGCCGGACAGTGCGAAGTTCCTCGTGCCCGTTTCGTTTACGGTAACGCCCGGAAGCCTTTCTCCCCGCTGGTTCGATATTACACCCACGATCTTGATTCCCTGCTGGCGAGCCTGTACGCCGTTGTTCCTGGTATCCGGCACCTGCGCCGCAGAACCGGCAGCTACCAAACAGCACAGCAACAGGAAAAACACCGGCTGGAATTTTCCTGTTTTTGGTAAACATCGTTTGATCATGATATTGGTTTTAAAATTTGGTAAAAGGAATAATTGAATTCAGGTGATTTGACTGGTTTCCATCCGCGGGCGCGGAACGATGAAGGATGGCCCTGCCGGCGGCGGGCGGCAAAAGCAGCGAAAAAACAGGCGCATTTTTTGGCTGAACAGGCAGGAATGGCCTATGGTCTTTCATAAACGTGATGATTTTCAGGTGATAGGTAAGTAAGCTTAAACGATTAAGCTAGCGGCATTCAAAAGAGCCGCGCCTTGGCTGATGTCTCTGTATGATCCCGGCTGATTATCCTAGTTGCGTTGTTTTACCTGATACGATGGCCCGTTTTACGGGGATAGCTCCGAATGCCACCTGCAGCGAAGGTTTGCCGTTGCGCAGGCTGACGGTGCCGAAACCTTTAGCAGTGGAAATGAAGCTGGTGAAGTCCCCCACTTTCGAGTCGATATAAAGCGTGCCGTCTACTGCATCGTAGCGTACACCGGTGAGGCCCTGCAGCATGCCGTAGCTGCTCATGGCCCTGGCGTACCAGTGACCGCATTCGTATTCGTTGAAGGGGTTGCGCACGGATCCGTCGTAGCGGCCGCGGCAGGCGCGGACGATGTCGAGGCCTTTTTCCACTTCGCCCATGAACATCAGGTGCGATGCCACCTGGTATTCAATCCCTGTCCATACTTCATTACTGTACACGAACGGGAGCGACAGCTTCCCTCCTTTCGGCCAGGAGCAAAGCAGCAGCCCGCCTTCGCTGCCCAGCGCAAAAGTGGGGCGCTGGGGATTGGCGTGCGCGCTGAGGTCTTTTTTAAGATTGTACCGGTGCACTGCCAGCAGGTGGCTTTTTGTTTTAGCGGCATCCACCGGTTCGTCCATGCCGCAAACGCGGGCTATCCAGGAACCGAGTATACCGTCGGACAGGCAGCCTTCGCCATACTGGTACTTGGGCCCTTCCGCCAGGAGCAGGCGCTGTGCTTCTACCGAATAATGCGTGTGGAACGATTGCGCTTTTGCCGGGTCTGGCGCGTTGAGCCCCGTCCATTGTATTTTCTGGATAAAATATTCTCCGTTGAAGAGGGTCGTTTCCAGGTATTGTTTTCCCTTTTTGTAGAGGGATTCATAATTGTCCACATCGCTGCCCAGGTGCCTGCCCATGAGCGTGATGGCTTTTAATGCGCCGAGGTAGAAGCTGGTGCACATGCCGGTGGGGCCCCAGAATTCGATGTCGTAAGTGTTGTGGTGCGGTTCTTCTACGATCCCTTTGCCGCGCGGGTCCCAGGTACGGATACAATAATCCATGCTTGTTTTTACGGCGGGGAAAATGTTTTTCAGCCATTCGTTGTCGCCGCTGATGCGCCACTCGCGGTATACTTTCATGATGCCGCCGAGCTGCCCGTCTGCCGCTGCATGGAAATTGTGAACGAGCGGTGAAATGGGGATATTGGCGCGGAACCCCTGGTGCCCTTCTGCATTCTGGTTCTCTTTGAACTCCGTGTTCCGCAGGCTTCGTTCCAGCGCGGGAAACAGGTGGGGTACCGCCTGCGCATAGTTCCAAACGTGCGTGCAGGAACCGTGGCAGCTGCCCCAGTTGTCGCCGCTGCCTTCCCAGCACCAGAAGCGGCCGTCGTACTGACGCATGACGGTGGCGGATTTGAGGATGGTGAGGTTGGCTGCCACTGCCTCCGTTACTTCGGGAGGCAGGGTGCTTTTATAAAATGCATTGGTGAAGAGCGAGGTTTTTTTATGCAGCTCCTCGTAATTGGTTTTCCAGTAATCTGATACTTCGCGGATGTTCTTAAACCGGTTGCTATACCAGGGCCGGTGAAACTTTGGCTGGTCCGGGTGATCGCCGCTGGCATCGTCGCCGATGCGCAGTTTTGAATCCGGTACGTACCACGCCGTCAGCAGGCGGATCGTTTTTTTCTCTCCCGGGCCGAGGCGGAAAGGCACGAAAAGCGAAGCGCCCGGCGCATCTTTTTCAACGGGCGCATTGTTTTTAACCTCCGCCGCCTGGATGGTGTTCCATACCATGGACAAAGGATCGAACCATCCGCCCCTGAACCAGCAATGGTCCGTAACGGTGGCATCGTCTGTAGTGAAGATGGCGAAGTGGCCCTGCTTTTCCGGCGTGTTGGCCGCAGCTTCCTGCGACAGCACAAAACCGTTCTGCATGCTGCCGATATGGTTGCCTGTTTCTCCCTGCCGCATGAAGTTGCGGGCGTTGTAGGAGAACACGTATTCCTGCGCCGATTTACCTGTATTGGTGAACCGGTATTCGACCGCACCAACAGGCAGGCTGGAATTATCTTCATCGGTGGGCACGAAAGGGCTCCATGCATTGATGCTAACGGCAAGCGGTATGGCGGGGTCTTTCAGCGAGATGTCAGCAAACGGGAAACGTGCTTTGAACTCCGCTTCCTGAAACCGCGGAAGGCCCCAGGTAGCGCCGCCTGTGCCGCCAAGGCCCGCATCGCGCTGCCCGAACTTTTTCCAGTCCGGTATTTGCCGCTCCAGCACCCTTGCGCCTCCCGGCATTCCTTTGATGCTGATGGCTGCAAACATCGTCGGCTCGAAGAACATTTCAGGATTATGCCGGATAGACATGTGGGAGATGGCTCCCGAACCTTCGATGCAGAACATGCCCGCGCCGATGCCTCCCACCGGGAAAGCAATGCGGTTATTGTATATGCCTTTATAGGGTTCATTAAAGCCGCGGGTACCAGGCGCTTTGCCCGGCTCTGCACCGGCGCTTTCTTCTGCTGCGGGCGACGTACCGTTTGCAATAGCAATGCCGGGCAGCGTAGTGGCGCCTATCCAGCCCAAGGTAAAGTTCTTCAGAAAATGACGGCGGTTCTTACTTGATCTCATCATGGCGATAGTGGTTCGTATTTATTTTTCTGGTCAATGCGGAGCGGCATTATCTACCTGTCTGTTTCATGGTTCGTATCTCCCGTGGAATGCCTTTTGCAGCCTGCGTTACAGGCAAAAAAGTCTCATCCCGGCCTATGGTCGGCCAGGTTCCCTTCATAACGCTTAAACGATTAAGCAAGTGGATATAAAAAAAGGAGCTTTCGCTTCGGAGTTGAAAGTAGAATTTTTAATAATAATGTCCAAATTTTTTTTGCCGCGCATGATGGAGGATGCGCATTGCCATCGCTGCGCGTTTTAAATTAAAGACATCCTCCTTATGGAAACAATTAGTTTTTGATCTTCCAGTCCTCAACACGTACCGTTACCCCATGCTCCGGATCCCAGGTGCAGGGGGTATGAAATTGAAATGCCGTATTGTTTTCGATATGAAGCAAGCTTTTTTTCCCCAGTGTCCGCCATATTTCCTGCGGTGTGTTCAGCTTCGGGTAGTCTGCCGCATACTCTTCCTTTTCCTCATCATTCATGGCTTCAAAATCCGGATACGCATATTTCGTATATATCCCGGAAATATAAGCCTCCAGCACCGGTTTAAAATCAGCCCGCGCCATTACTTCCACTGCGAAGCTGATACGCTCCGGGGTGAGCGCGTCTTCCTCCCCTTCTATATACACTTCGGCAGGCAGTTCGCTCCAGGCCGGGGCTGTTTTCTTTTTCAGCTTCCATTTGCTGGTGGAATCGAATGAGAAAGTGCCGAGTTCCTTCACTTTCACGTCGGCGATTTCTGCGTTGTAACGCCTTACCAGCGACCACAGGTCTTCATGTTCATTATGGTAAACGAGATAGGATTCCGTCAGCCGGTTCTTTTCGCCGACGATGCTTTCCACGCTCAGTATCCTGTAGCCGTGCCGAACCTGGTTAAACCAGTAACGCTCTTCAAATACTCCGGCGGAGCCAAACTTTATCTGCCGGCGTTGTATGGGGCCGGGCAACCAGTAGGGATTATCGAGCTTTGTTGCATAAAGGTCCGCCCTTTCAGCGAACTGCCGGGCATTCTCCATCCGCTGCCCATAGGCCCTGAACTGGAATTCCAGGTTACGGGCGCCATCTGCCACGAACTGATCCCTGCTGTTCCTGAAGAACATATCCAGGAGTTCTTCCGGAGCGGCGGCTGTTGTGGGCCGGATAGCTGCTGAGGCCAGGTAGTTTTCAAGCAGGCGCAGGAACAAGGCTTCATTATGTTCTTCAGCGATGGGTTGCAGCTTTTTATAGGAGCTCACCTGTTCGAGAAAGCCGCTGAAGCTATCGGCCACCTTCAGGAGCCGGATATCACTCTTATCTGCAAAATAGCTCAGGGGTATCCCCGTCCACACGGCGCCGTAGTTTTCCTCCCCGAGGTCGATGAGCAGGTGAAAGGTAACAACCGGGCTCATCTCTCCTTCCAGGCGGCCGAAAGGATAATAAAGGCGGGGATTCCCCGGTAAAACCTCCAGGTCGCCCCGCTCCGCAAGGCCTTTATAATTACTCATGGTGGAATCCGGGCGTTCTATGTACTGGAGCTGCAGATGATAGAGGTAATCGTCTTTCGGCACGAGAATGGAGCGGTGGTCGTAGTCGATCTTACGCCAGCCGAAATTCAGCAGGTACCATTTAAAATCTTCCGGGCTGTATTGATAAGGATCGTACGGGTCTTTTTCATACGGAATACTTTGTACAATGGATTCAATTTTGCTCACAGGGAAATGGTTTAACATAAATGAATGCCCGTAGCCCGCAAAATTCACGCCATAACATCTTCAAACCGGGCAATGAACCACTGCGGCAGCAGTTCAGGGAACAGGCATTAATTTCAATCCAGTACTTTTTTCACAACCCTGTTTTTGTTATTAAAATTAACCCAACTATGTCTAAACCCACCTCAATTGAAGCATTTATTGCTGAATTCAAACACCTGCCCAAGCCCCGATATCCTTTCCCTGATTTTATCCACCCGGATTTCCAGCAGCAGCGGGAGGAATATTATGCCTGGATCGACAGGGAATATACTTTCCACAGCCAGGCAGCCCGTGAAAAACATAAACAACATAACCTGGTAGATATCGCATCCCGCGGTTGCCCTTTCTTAAGCACACTGGCAGAACTCCGGCCACTGGCCAATTATGCCGCCAACGGCGCCATGATGGACGACTATTGGGACCTGGCTTCGCGCAGTGAAATGGACATCGTGCGAAAGCGGATAATGGCGCTGCTGACCGGAGAAGACAGCACCGAGCCGACTGATCACGGGATATTCCACCAGTTCTGGGTCCTGCGGCAGGATGCCATCAGGTGCAACATGCCGGAACGTTTGTATAAAAAGTATGTGGACACTGTGCACAACGTACTGATCGGCTATGCGGAAGAAAGGGTCTACTACAGGGCAAACACTCCTCCCCCGCTTCCCGTTTACCTGATCATCCGGGAACATACCAGCGGAGCACTGCCATTCTGCAAATATGCAGCCATGCAGAAAGACTACCGCCAGTTACCCGACGATGTGCTGGAGCACCCGCATATTCTGCGCATGCACAGCATTTGCGCGCTGGTGATCGGCATACATAACGATATCATTTCCCTGCCGAAAGAATTGCTCAGGGAGGGAGATACGATGAACCTTGTAAAAGTGATGCAGCACACGCATCACCTGCCATTAAAGGAGGCGTATATGATGGCCCTGGAACTGCACGACAGCTACCTGAAAGAATTTATGCTGCTGCATGAATACCTGCCGCCATTCGGGGAATACCAGGCCATGGCGTACAACTACGTGCAGGATCTTGGCATTATGGTGGCCGGCGTGTATGCATGGCATACGAATGATACCTCCCGTTATGTTCCCGGCGGTTATGTGGAGGGTGAATACATCAGTAAGGATTAATGGTATCTCGGGGCATTTTTTTTAGCCTGATCAAAGCCGGCAAAGCTGTATAAGATATAAGTGATGCATCCGTTAAATTTATTGCTGCTGTTGCTGCATTTGCATGATCTCCTCCAGGTGCTGCCGGTAGCTGTTCTTTACCGGTTGGGCATATGTGCTTACGGGCGGGCCTGCCTGCTCGGCCGCGGGGAATTGCGGTGCATCAGCTTCCGATTCACCATCGTCATAACCAACAGATACCGATACATCCAGCGTGTGCCCGGATTCGCCGCTGTACACGCCCTTTACCGGGGAGCAGTCGCTGAAATTGCGGCCTACTGCGAGCTTTACATGCTGCTCTCCCACGATGCAATTGTTGGTGGGATCTATTCCCAACCAGCCATATTCAGGTATCCAGGCTTCGGCCCAGGCATGGGTGGCGCCTTCTCCGCGCATCCCGTTCTTATTGGGACAAATATACCCGCTTACGTAACGGGCGGGGATCCGGGAGAATCGCAGCAGGGCGGTAAGCAGGTGCGCAAAGTCCTGGCAAACGCCCGCCTTTAGTTCCAGTATCTCATCCAGGGTGCTGTTGACCGTTGTAACCCCTTTTATATAATCGAAATGAGTAAATACATATTCGCAGAACCTGATGGCGGTTGCGAGCGGCGTATCCATAACCTGTTTCAGGTCGAGGGCGGTTTGCTGCAATGACGCGGCTCCTTCAAACACTTCCTGTTTCAGGTAATCAAGGAACATCATGTCATATTGCAGCTCATCCAGCAACAGCCATTGATCAGGGGCGGGCAGCCTGTCTGCGGGCAAAGGCCTTGCCGATGTTTCCACGGTAATCTCCGAAGATATCAGCAGCTCGCTGTGCGCTTCATGCTGGGTGAAAGTGCCTACTTCGTTATTGTAATAGTCATGGAACATTTCCACTTCCGGGTGGTTCGAGATATTCAGCGCATGGCGGACCACTTTCTGATAATCGTCTTTTAACGGGAACAGCATAATCTGGTTAGCGCTGTTGTGAACCGGTGCGTCATATTTGTAACGGGTGATATGTTTGATCTTAAAAACGGGCATATGTGGTTGTTAAACGTTTGCGAAGTAATATTCATGCAGCAGGTTGCCGATCCCGTAAAGCTCGCTGCGGATCTTTACCAGGTAAGAGTGAAGCCCTTCGGATTTCATGCTGTTCACCGAACTGTAAGTGATGGTGCTGTTCAGCCGGCCGATGTTGAACGATAGTTTATTGTAACGATCGATGTTGTTGTCGTTTTTAAGCCGCTCGAAATAGCGCTGGATGTTATTTACCGAGTATTTGGCGGAACGCGGAAAATCATTGTTCAGCATTACCAGCTCCAGTACGTTTTCAGCCTCAAATCCCTGCCGGTAGGTTTTCAGGTATAGCTCATACCCGCCTAGCGACAACAGCAGGTGCTGCCAGTAAGAGGTGTCCGTAAGCAGGTCAGGATTGCTGGAAACGGAAATAAACTTGATATCGAGGATGTCAATGGACTGGATGCTTCTTTCCAGGTATTTGCCGATACTCATAAAACTTTTGCTTTCCCCTCTTTCCATGATACTGCCGGAGACGCCGTAGTACAGCATAACCTGTTTGATGAGTATGTCGAGCGCCGTTACCGGGTCGTCTTTTTGCACATACCATAGCAGCCTGGGATCTTTTACGGTGTGGTAATATTCGTTCAGGCACTGCCATAGGTCTTTTGCGATATGTTCCTGCACGCTCCTGGCGTTTTCCCGCGCGAGCGTGACGATATTGATGATGGAATTGGGATTGTCCCGGTTAAAAAGCAGGTATTCTATTACCGAGCGGCTGTCGTTCTCAACGGGCGCAATCCCGGCTTCGTTTCCACCAGAGGAGATCCGTATTACCGGCGTCCAGGTGAATTCCTGTATGGAGTCTTGCGAAGAGGCGTAGTTGATCTTTAACATTCTCAAAATACCATCACTTCTTTCCACATACCTGCTTAACCAATATAAACTTGATGCTACTCTGCTTAACATAGGCTGAAAATTTTCTTAAGAAGTCAATACCCAGGTATCCTTGCTGCCGCCGCCCTGTGAGCTGTTCACTACGAGGGAGCCCTCTTTCAGCGCTACCCTGGTGAGCCCCCCCGGCACGAGCGATATGCCTTCGGGCCCAACGAGGGCAAAAGGTCTGAAATCTACGCGGCGGGGTTGAAGCACGCCATCCATGTAACAGGGAGCGGATGAAAGGCTGATCGTGGGTTGAGCAATAAAATTACGCGGGTCTTTGAGAATGGCTTTTTTGTAATCCGTCATTTCGGCCTCCGTGGCTACATGCCCCATCAGCATACCATAACCGCCGCTTCCGTTGGTTTTTTTGATCACCATTTTATGCATGTTCTCAAATACATATTCCTGCTCTTCACGATCGCCCAGCCGGTATGTAGGCACGTTTTTCAACAGCGGCGTTTCGTTCAGGTAGTACCTGATCATATCGGGCACATAACAGTACACCGCTTTGTCGTCCGCCACGCCATTTCCAACCGCGTTAATGATCGCCACGTTTCCTTTCCGGTAGGCGCTCATCAGGCCGGCCACTCCCAGAATGCTTTTGGGATTAAAGACCAGCGGGTCGATAAAATCGTCGTCCACCCGGCGGTAGATCACATCCACCTGTTGCAGGCCGGTAGTGTTTTTCATATACACTTTCTGATCCTTTACCACCAGGTCGCGGCCTTCCACCAGCTCCACGCCCATCAGGCGGGCCAGCGTGGTGTGCTCATAATAAGCGGAATTATACATGCCGGGGCTCAGCAACACGATGGTGGGGTTGGGCACCGGGCGGGGCGAAAGCGACAGCAGGTTTTTGTACAGCAGTGAGGGATATTCCGTAACGCTGCGTACCCTGGATTGCGGCAGCAGGTCGGGGAAGAGCCGCTTGGTGATCTCCCTGTTCTCCAGCATGTAACTTACACCGGACGGGGTTCGCAGATTATCTTCCAGTACAAAGAAGGTGCCGTCGACATCCCGGATCAGGTCGATGCCGGCAATATGAATGTAGATATCATGCGGAACGTTCAGCTGATGCATTTCCCTGAGGAAATGGGGGCATGAATAGATAAGAGAGGCGGGTATTACACGGTCGCGGATGATGAACTGGTTGTGATATACATCTTTCAGGAACAGATTCAGGGCCTTCAGGCGCTGTTTGATACCTTTTTCGATAAATGACCATTCAGCACTTGTAATAATCCGAGGAATGATATCAAAGGGAAAGATCTTTTCAATGCCCTCCCCGCTGTCGAATACAGTAAACGTAATACCCTGGCTCATGAATAACCGCTTGGCTAATTCTTCCTTTTTGTTCAGGTCGCTGGCGGACTCATTCCCGAGATACCGGATCACCCGGTGGTACTGTTCCCTCAGGGTATTGTCTGAAGTATACATTTCATCCCAGGTATTGGATAGCTGCTGGTAACGGTTCAATATCATACTGTGCCCATTAGGTTAATAATTTTAATTTTCTGAATAGGTATTATCAATTTTTCAGATAATTTAATCAAAAAACAATGAATATTAAACAGCATTCATTGTTTATTTCCTGAAAAAGATCAAAAAATATTATATTGTTTTTATAATAATA
>CBFHAF010000061.1:0-11303 GCA_965653435.1 uncultured Chitinophaga sp. | reverse complement strand
AAAAGAAAAAATACCAGTTCGGCAGCACTAAGAACCTCGGCTACCAGAACAAGGGAAATGCGGGCTACGGCGCCACCGCCACCATTTGCGCGGCAATGGCGGAAAGAAGGACCGGCAGGTCGTGGGAGCAGATCATGAAAGAACTGATGGCATCACCATTCAACGGCGCATTGCAGATGATCTTCGGGAAACTGCCTAACGGCATGCAATTTCACACCTACGACGCCGCGGGCGGATCGTTTGTTCCCCTTCCCTATCACAACAACGACCTGGCGCCTTACAACAGCAAATTCGTAGTAGGGGGCATCCATTGTACCGTGGGGGGAATGGCGCAGTTCATCCGGTATAATTTGCGGGCAGTGAACTCTTCCACGATCTTTGATATCGAACAATATCAAAAACCTGTTACAAGCGTGGCCAGGGGCGGGCTTTTCCTGGGAGGGGAAGCCAAAATGGAACCGCTCAATCACAACGGAGCCACCGATGGCAGCCAGGCCAGCCTCCTTATTTATCATCACAGCGGCCGGGGTTTCAGCGCCATGATGAATTGCGGCGGCGGCCCTCCGGATGCACCTTACACGGCCGCATTGGGAGAAATGATGCAGGAACTCCGGAATATTCACAGGGATTGGGAAACGATCTGAGATATTCTTCTTAACTTTTATAAGAGACATAATGGATCTTTCTGTTATCTAGTAAAAATATCATCCCGGCATTGCTGCTGACGGCCTTTTGTGTGCAGGCAAAGGCGCAGGGCACACATGTATTCTGGAGAAAAGATGTAAATCACCTGTACTGCGACAGCAGCCGGTATATTAACACCGTTATCGGCACGAAAAACGGGTTGCCTTCCTCGCAGGTGCTTTGCCTGTACCAACAGCAGGCCGGCCCCGTCTGGATCGGGACCTCCATTGGCGTAAGCCGGTTCGACGGGTTTGATTTCGAAAACTTTCTCGCGGCAGGCAACCGGCAGCTGGGCAAAGTATACGCGGTAAAAGAAGACCTGCGGAACGGCGTGATATGGGTGATGAGCGAATCCGGGCTTTTCTTCTATAAGGAAGGAGAATTACTCCCAACCCTGTTGCAGGAAGAGAACCTTTCCGTGAACGATATCTGTTTTGACGGTAATGGCGGCGCATGGCTCGCTACCGGTATAGGCCCGGCCTATCTTGATCAGGCTGCATTAAAGGCCCTGCTTCAACAGGAAAAAGTCTCCCTGGCCGCAAAGGTGCTGCCGGCATGGCGCAGGCTTTTACCGGCAAAAATAGTGCGGAAGATCGCGCTGGATGCAGGCGGCTCCCTCTGGTTCAGCACCCGCCACGTATTGTACCGCAGCAATCTTAAAGACCTGGATGCAATATGGGAAACCTCGCTGGAAAGCGACGACATCTCCTCCATTATATGCCACAACCGCGATACCGTCTTCTTTACCGCCGTACGAAGCGGGCTGTTTGCACATGAGAACGGCGCCCTGAAAAAAATACCTTTCAGCAAAACAATATCGGCGAACCTGCACCAGCTGAAAGACAGCATATATTACCTGAACCTGCACGGCGTTTACGGCTTCACGGCCTCCAGCCACCAGCTGCGGCATATCAGCACTATCCCGGAGGAACTGAACCTGTGGCTGTCGTGCCTGATGGTGGACAGGGAACAGAACCTGTGGATCGGCATGCATGATTGCCTGATCTTCCAGAAAGAACGGAAGTTCTATGAATATAAAAATTCAGATGCAGCAACAGGCATAGAGCTGTTCAGCCTGTACCGGCGTAAAGACGGCAGTTTGCTGATGGGCGCCAACCGGGGCAGGATCTTTGAGAAACGGAACAATGACCTGATGCAACCCGGGCCGCAAAGATCCGTGGCGGCCCGCGCGGAAGTGAGGGCCATCCTGGAAGACCGCCGGGGATGGATGTGGTATGCCACCGGTTTTGAAGGCATAAAGCTAGTGCGCGGGAACGGCCGCATGGAAACCATCACGGAAAAAGAAGGCCTTGGCACCGGCTCAAACTCTTTCCTGCTGGAAGACAGCCGGGGCAATATCTGGACCGGCGGGGACGGGGCGGTTACCAGGATAGCGGTAGACAGCGCCAACGAAAAGCTGGCTTTCACCGTATTCAGCAAATTATACGCAGGCGACAATTACAATACTTTCCTGAACGCCATGGAAGGGCCCGACGGGGCCATTTGGCTCGGGGGTGAAAAAGGGCTGTTCGTGATACGGAACGGCGCTTTGCAGGAGACCAGTCTTTCCGGCCACACTCCGCACCCATTGAATATTTCAGACCTCCGGAAAAACGGCGGAAATGAGATGTGGATCACCACGCAGGGCGACGGTATCTGGCAGTTCATTCTGCAGGCGGATGGATCACTACGGCTTAAAAGGAAATTCACCGGAAAAGACGGCCTGCACAGCAATATTTACCTGAATCTCGTTGCCGATCACAACAATAACATCTGGGCCGCAAGCTACTCGGGCATCACACGGATCAAATACCTCAGCGGCAATGAGCCCTACATCACCAATTACAGCCAGCCTGAGGGGTATTTCAGCGGAGGATACCAGGCCATAAAACTGTTACAGTCAAGCAACGATACCATATGGGCGGCAACTTCCACCGGCCTGCTGCGTTTTAACCCGGCGGATTTTCCGGATGCATATGCAACGCCCGGCATCGTACTGCGGAACGTGAAACTATCGGAAGCTTCCGGCAAGCCGCCGGGCAACGGGCCGCTGGTATTGCCTTACGATCAAAGGTCCCTCACCTTCGAATTTTCAGGCATTTATTTTTCCCACCCGGAAGCGCTGAAATACGCCTACCGCCTTTCAGGCTCGGGAAGCGGGTGGACGGATATCGGGAACAAACGCAGCCTTAGCTTTCAGAATCTTTCGCCGGGAACCTATCAGCTGGAGATAAGGTCTTACCTCGGAAGCCATGCAACAAGCGAGGCGCTGGTGTATCCGTTCACTATAAAACCTCCTTTCTGGCAAACCTGGTGGTTCATTTTGTATTGTTCCCTTGCCGTAGTGCTCCTGCTTATTTTTTGGATAAAGAAAAGAGAAGCCGCCATCAGGAAAAAGGCCGCGGAAAAAGCGTCTGTCCAGCAGCAGCTGATCGAGCTGGAGATCAAGGCGCAGCGCGCGCAGATGAACCCACATTTTATCTTCAACAGCCTCAACGCCATCAGTTCCCTGATAGCAAGCCGCCAGAATGAGAAAGGGCTGCAGTACCTGTCCAGGTTCTCGAAACTGCTGAGAATGGTCGTAGACGAAAATGAGACCAGCTTCATCAGCCTGAAGGATGAGCTGGAATTGCTTCACCTGTATCTTCAGCTGGAAGCCCTGCGCTTTGTGGATTCTTTTTCTTACAGCATCAGGGCGGATAACATGCTTAATGCGGAACAGGTAATGCTTCCCTCCTTCCTGATACACCCGCTTGTTGAAAACGCAGTATGGCACGGCCTGCTGCATAAAGAAGGAAAAAGGGAACTGTACATAGAGTTCAGGCGGAATGCTTCGCGGCAATTGCTCTGCATCGTGCAGGACAATGGCATCGGCATTACAGCAGCCAGAAAAATAAAAGCGGAGCGGATGAACGGGGCGGCCCGGAAAGAAAAAGGGCTTCAGCTGATCAGGGAGCGGCTCGTGGCATTACAGGGGAAAACCCAGCTGCCGGCCAGCCTGCATATAGAAGAATTAAAAGGAGAAGGCCAGGAAGTACAGGGAACAAAAGTCACCATCGAATTGCCGGTAATTTATGAAACCTGAAATAAAGGCGTTGATCATAGACGACGAGGCGATGGCCTGCGATATGCTGGCTTACCAGATCCTCCGCCACGTGCCTGCCATCACGGAAGTGAAAAAATGCACCAGCGCGAAAGAAGGCATGCAGCTCATCGCGTCCTGGCAACCAGACCTGCTTTTCCTGGATGTGCAGATGCCTTTTATGGACGGGTTCGATCTGCTGGGTGTTGTCGGCCAGCATTCTTTCAGCGTTATCTTCACCACCGCTTACAACAAATACGCCATCAAAGCGATCCGGCACAGCGCGCTCGATTACCTGCTGAAACCGGTGGATGTGGATGAGATGAAGCAGGCTGTGGAACGTTTCCTTAAAAACAGGCAGAAAGAAGGCAGGATAAGCGAGCTGTATCAAAATGCCGTGGAGCAGCTGCAGCACAGCGAAAAGCAGCCTAAACTGAGCTTGCTCACACCGGCAGGCATCAGGCTTGTAAAGCCCGCGGATATTATCTACTGCACAGGCGTAAACAATTATACGCAGTTCTATTTACGCGATGGATCGGTGGTAACCGTTTCCAGGACGCTCAAAGAGTTTGAAACGCAGCTCGGCGGGCATGGCTTTACACGCATCCACAAATCATTTCTCGTCAATCTGGCATGTGTCACAGAAACTGAAAATAACGAGTACCTGGTCATGGCCGACGGCAGCAGGTTAAACATAGCGCGCCGCAGGCGGGCGGACGTGATCAAAGCGTTGAAGAATTTAAAAGGCCAGGGCTGATTCGCGGCATGCAACCATAACCGGCGGCCGGCACAGCGTAAAGCCTTAACGGTATTTGTTATTTAAGCACCCGGAACTTCAGATGTGTTGCACCCGGCGTATCGGTCACTTCAATTTTTTCGAGGTTGGTCGTGGGAATGGCAACCTGGTCGAACAACCTGGTGCCGCCGCCCAGCAGGACGTGCACAAGGTGAAGATGTATCTCATCGAGCAGGCCGGCATTAAAATACTGTCCGGCCGCATTTGCCCCTCCCATAACGACGATGTCCCGTTCGCCGGCTGCTTCCCTAGCTTGCCTGAGCGCGCTTTCGATGCCATCGGTTACAAAAATGAAGGAAGTGCCGCCCTGTTTGGTGATAGCATCGTGGGATCTTCCCGTTAATACAAAACACGGCGCATGAAAGGGCGGATCCTCGCCCCATAGGCCGATGCCGAGATCAAGCGTCCGCCGGCCCATAATGTACGCCCCGATGTTGTCGAAAAAACCGGCCGCAACAGCTTTCGATTCGCTGGCGTTCGCGCCGAACATCCAGTCGTGCAGCTTCCCGCCGTTGTCTCCCATCGGTTCTTCCGGCCTTACGTTGGAGCCGGCGGTAAAGCCGTCGAGCGACATGCTGATGTTTAGAATAAGTTTGCTCATCGTCATTTGATATTTGTTGATCATTAATCAGGAGGCCCGGTAAACAAACCCTCACGGGCATCCTGCGGCGTAATTACCAGCGGCCGGTGTGTCTGTTTATTTTCAGCCGGTGGTTACACGAAATTAAAAAGGACAGGAGTTTTGATCCGGGGGTGTTTATGACAATATCGGTGGCAGTTTACGACTATTTACCGGATGTTATGCGGTTTCCCGTTATCATGGCGGATAAGACTATCATTATTTCGTTTCCACCTCCCAGTTGTCTGTACGGAACGGCGCGAGCGGCAGCCCTTCCCGGCTGAAAACGTTTCCCATGGCGGCGTCCCTGAAGCCGTAGCGTACCGCCACGGGCGCTTTCACCATTTTGCATGATACGGTTATCAAATGCCCGTTCACCGCAGCTTCCGCCGGGTAGAATATTTTATCCTCACCGGCGATCATCCATTCTGTGGCGGTTGCCCCTTTTATCATCAATCCTTTGCCGGCATGGTTGAAAGTGAGAGTGACCTTGCTTCCCTGTATGCGCATAGTGTTGAAGACCGGGCTTTGAAACGGGATACCCTGCCGGTGATAAGTATCCGCCAGCGCGAAATTGGCTAACCGAAGGCCCACATCATGTTTATTGGCGGGATGAACGTCGTTGGTATCAGCCACCAGGTCCGTGATCACCACCATACCGGCTTTATGATGCGCCGCGCTTTGCAGCTGCGCTTCCCGTAACAGCGCGCCGGCATTCTTCGCCTGGTACCTGAATGGGGCGATCTGCACGAAATAAAAAGGGAAGTCCCTTTTCCATGCTGCACGCCAGCCATCTATCATGGCCGTGAACAGCTGCCTGTAGGTGGAGGCCGCGCCGGTATTGTTCTCTCCCTGGTACCAGATGGCGCCGGCAATGGCGTAAGGCGTTACCGGCGCTATCATGGCGTTGAATGCATAACCGGGCTCATAGGGGCACATGCCGCTGGGAATTATTTTGGTTGCAGCCTGTCTCAGTACGGGGTCTTTGTGCACGATGCTGTCCGGCGTCCATATTTCCGCGGCTGTGCCGCCCCAGCTGGCGCCGATCAGGCCTACAGGAACGTTAAGCTCCCCGGTTAAACGTTTGGCGAAAAAATACGCAACCGCGCTGAAGGACTGCAGCGTAATGCTGTCGCAGGCGGCCCATTGCCCTGCACAATCATCCTGCGGATATGGAGCTGTAGTTTTGGGGATATGAAAGAAACGGATGTTATGAAGATGTGCGGATGGCAGCTCTGCTTTCGCATCCTTCAGGCCCTTTTGCGCGTTCATTTCCATATTGCTTTGCCCGGAACAGACCCATACTTCGCCGGTCATAACATTATCCAGCACAATGGTGTTTTTGCCCTTTATGGTAATGTTATAAGGACCGCCGGCGGCCGGCGTGGCCACCTTCACTTCCCAGCGCGCATCGCGGGAGCCGGTGGCCTTGTACGTTTGCGGCCCCCAGGAGGGCCTTACGGTGATCTCTTCATAAGGGTCCGCCCATCCCCAGATCTTTACACTGTCGCGTTGCTGCAGTACCATGTTGCTGCTGATGATCCGCGGCAAACGGATATTGCCGTAGCCGGAAGACGCCATGCATAGCAGCGCAGCGGTTATTATTCCACGCATATTTCGCCTGTTCATTTAAAAGACGGAAGAATATAACTGTAAACCTCGTATCTCAGCTCGCTCCATGCGCTCCGGCGTGGGAACGGATGGCCGGGATATAGTTCCTGCGTATTGGGCACGAAGGTGATCCTTACCCTGATGGCCTCACGGCCCTTTGTGAGCGCGGCAGGGATAAGGAACTCATCGTCCCGGAAACGGCGGTTGGATGTTTCCGCTTTGTATTGCCGCGGCGACAGCTCGCCCGGCGGCCGGGATACCACGTAGGTATTGGCGCCCGCCAGGTACCAGGTGCCGGCCTTCTGCCATTTGTCCGACCCGGGCGCGGCAACGAACACTTCCGCTGTCTGGTTGGGATAACAGTAATCCAGCGTTCTGCGCAGCAATGCGCCCATATTGTCTTTGCGGAGGCGCAGGGTGAATTCGGAAGTACCTGTGGTGGTGCGGCCGTCTTCCGCATGCGCGGGATAGATCTCCTTCCCGATCATTTCTTTATAGCCCGGCCTTTTTTGCAGATCATAACCCCAGGCGTGCGCGGGATAAGCATCAGGCCCCCATTCATATCTTGAACGGATGGTGTCAACCGCGGCAGCTTGGGGTGAATGATAAAGATGCTGCTGCTCATCGGCCGGTTTGCCGATATCCAGGGAATCGGTTTTAACCAGCGAGGGCGCTGGCAGGCCGTACCAGTAGCAGACCGTCTCATAATGTTCCTGCGCTACATTTTCATTATGCTCGAAGCGGATCACGGCGCGTTTGCCGAATGGCATCAGGTCCGCCAGCAGGAAGCGGTAGGCAGATTGAATGAGGTCCTTGTCATTGACCGCTTTTTTCTTTTCAGTAGCCCCGCAGGGATGCCCCGCCAGCGGAAGCGTCATGTTCTCCCCTCCCCAGTAATCCCCTCCACCGGCCCATTCCTCAGTGCCTGTACCGTATGCCTGCGGCGTGCGGCTGTCGTCGAAGAAAAAACGCGGATCGCCTTCCAGTGTGCTCAGGTTGGCGTTGTGAGAGAATATAAAAGACGTGCCCAGGAAACTGCCGGACCATTCCCCGTGGCCTTCTTCACCTTGCGTGTCCAGCCAGGTCATGTCCTGCCCCAGTTCAGGTTTCGGGATGTCGCGGTAAGTGGCGTGAAAATAAGCGCTCCAGTTCGCAGGCAGCTTTGAGCGTTCATAACGCAGCTCATAACCGATCTCCGTGGCGTCCGGCTGTATGCCGGTGAGCTCGAACCTGGCCGTTTTGAAGAAAGGCATGGGATAATAGCAGGCCAGTTCCAGCTTGTTGCCCGCATAGTCGTAACGGATATTCATGGGCAGGCCTTTTACGAGGTATTCCTTCCGCTCTCGGTTGTAAAAAGTACCTGCACCGAAGAACAGGCACAAAGGCGCGTCTATGGATGGATGCGCCGCATCGTCCCAGGTTACGCGCAGCCGCACGCGCTCCAGCGCTTCCGCTTTATCCAGCGGCAGCGTGAGCTTTAAAGCCCTTAGCGACGATGATGCGGAGGTGATGCTGGCCAGCAATACAGTGGGTTTATCCAGCTTCACACGGCCCTGCGCCTTTTTTATGTTCTGCGGCGCAATATCGGTACCCGCACGGCTCAGCAGGTCTGTTACATCGCGGTCGGGAGTTTGACCGATATTCCAGCTGCGCAGCGGTTTGGAAAGAGCGTCTTTACCGTCATACAGGTGATAGATGTAATAACCCGTGCCATAGAACGTCCTGGAGTAAGCGATCCGCAATGAATCGCGGAATGCCATCGGCGCCCAGATCAGGTTAGCGCCTTTGGTAGTGCCCCAGGTCCAGGCGATGGGCTCGGGGAAGGTAGCGGCGGGAATAAACGCGGTGCCTTTGAATTTTTTAACGGCATCCACGGGGCTGGCGGTAGCGGTTTCAGACACGAGGTTGTCCTTCCCGTCCACCATAAAATGCCATGGGCTGCCGTGCCAGTGGTTAGCGCGGAAAAAATACAGCACACCTCTCCCTTTTACATCCAGCGTCACATTTTCATCTTCCTTATTCATAAAAAGAAAGTTCGAGGCATCGTAGCTGCCGCCGGTGCGGGCGTAGGTACTGCGCATATACGCGCGTACGCCGATGCGCTGCAGCGGCAGCTTTTCCCATGAACGGAAAGCATCGTAGCCGGTGGGGATCCTGTGCTGCTGTGCGTCCGCATACAGCGGTATACAAAACAGCAGCAGCAATAAATTCCTGAATGCGGTCATATCATTTTTCGTTTATACCAGTTTGTTTTTTCCATTTCAAAGGCGCGAGGTAAAGCCCCTTTTTGTCCCATCCCGTATTGGAAATGAACCAGCCTTCTTTTTTATCGTATATCACTTCGGCGGCATGCACGGGCAGGGTGCATACGAGGTTCTCTATGGGGAAATTCTCAGGGTCTTCGGACCAGTATACGGCCGTGAGGTTATAAGCCGTCATGGCCTTGCAAATGAAGAGATAGAACAGCCCTTCCAGCTCCAATACAAAAGGGCTCTCCGCATCTCCGCCCCAATAGATCTCGTAAGGCTGCGTGTGGGCAATGTGCGGCCCGCTCCAGTGCAGCAGGTCCGGGCCGGTGCGCACAGCCACGGCGGAACGGAGGTCTGTTTCCGTGAGCACCCTGGTGTAATAGTAATAATATTTGTTCTTGTATTTCATGATGTAAGAATCCCGGGCATGCCCGGGATCACTGAACAGCGGGTTCCTGCCGTGCCGCGTCCAGTTAAAAAGGTCCTGGCTGGTGGCCAGCCTCAGCTGCCCCCATGATGCATATTCCGGCGCATTTTTCTGCATATTGCCGGTGTTGTAAAACATGTGATATGTTCCTTTTTCATGTATGACATGCGGCGCCCACAATACACGTTCCACACCGGGTTCGGCCGTCATGGCATAACCATGGTCTTCCCATTTCGCCTGTTTGATGGAGGAAGCGGATATATGGAACAGCCGCTTTTCATCCCAGGGTTTTACCGGCAGGTGGTGAATGATGCCGTAAGCATGCCAGGTGCCGTCGCTGCCTTTGATAAATGTATGGTCATTGGTATACCAGGCACTGTCGCCCTCCTTCCTTGTGTCGTTCGGATCGAAGATATGCACGAAGGGGCCGCTTATTTCAGGAACGAGATAGCCTGCCTTTTTTTGGCCGTAATCCCCGGAAAAGGCGGAAAACGTGCCTGCCAGTATAAGAATGAGCGATATGCGCATACAAAAGGTTTGTGGTTATTTGTCACTCACTGTTTCTTTCCCGTACCGTTTCACGCGTAATGCGGCCTGTTCTTTATGCCCGGCAAAACCTTCCAGCTCGCAGAGCCGCATGGCATAGTCGCCGATCAAGGCGCTTGCCTCGGGCGTACAGCGCTGGTAGGTGCAGTTCTTCAGGAATTTGCCTACCCACAGGCCTCCTGTGTACCGGGCGGCTTTCATGGTAGGCAGGGTATGGTTCGTGCCGATCACTTTGTCGCCGTACGCTACATTGGTTTCCGCACCAAGGAACAGCGCGCCGTAGTTGGTCATGTTGTCCAGGAAATACTGCGGATCTTTCGTCAGCACTTCCACATGTTCGTAGGCCAGCGCATCGGCTTCGCGCAGCGCTTCTTCCTGGTCGTCCACGATGATCACCGATCCGCAATCGTTCCAGGCCACCCGCGCTATGTCCGCCGTGGGCAAGTATTGGAGCTGCCTTTCGATCTCTATGAGCGTTTCACGGGCCAGTTCGGCCGAGGTGGTGATGAGGGCCGCCGGTGAGGTGGGGCCATGTTCTGCCTGCCCCAGCAGGTCGCAGGCCACCATTTCGGCATCCGCGCTTTCATCGGCTATCACCAGTATTTCAGTAGGGCCTGCAAAGAGGTCTATCCCCACGCGGCCGAACAGCTGCCTTTTTGCTTCCGCCACATAAGCGTTGCCCGGCCCCACGATCATATCCACCGGAGAAATGGACGATGTGCCGATGGCCATGGCGCACATGGCCTGCACCCCGCCGAGGATATAGATCTCATCCGCTCCCGCAAAATGCATGGCGCATACGGTGGCTTCGGGAATGTTGCCGTTGATGGGCGGCGTACAGGCGATCACCCTTTTTACGCCCGCCACCCGCGCAGTGATGATGCTCATGTGCGCGGAGGCCACCATGGGGTAACGCCCGCCCGGAATGTAGCAGCCTACGCTGTTCACCGGGATATTCTTATGCCCGAGGAATACGCCGGGCAGGGTTTCTATTTCAATATCCGAAATGGAAGCCCGCTGCTGCTCTGCAAAAAAACGTATCTGCTGCTGCGCGAAACGGATATCGTCTTTCACCTGCTGCGGCGTGCGGTCCACGATCGTTTTGATCTGGCTGTCCGTTAACCGGAATGAGCCGGGCGACCAGCCGTCAAACGACGCTGCATATTTCCGCACGGCAATGTCGCCGTTCTCTTCCACGTCCCGGATGATCTTCTCAACGGTCTTCCGGATGTCCGCATCTGCGTTCTTAATATCGGATTCACTTTTCCCTTTTTTCAAATACCTGCTCA
>CBFHAF010000060.1:0-11408 GCA_965653435.1 uncultured Chitinophaga sp. | reverse complement strand
GCTGGCGTCCGGGTTCACTTTATAGGCGTCCGCATTGTACTGCAGGGTATCGCCTTTTTGCTGGCTGGGCGGCACCTGGCCTTTGATCACCACTTCTTTCAGGTCGCGGCTGCTTTTGGGCATCATGATGGTGCCCAGGTTCTGCGTTTCCTCCTGGAGCATGATGGCCCGGGTCAGTTCCCCGTAACCTACGTATGAAATGGTAACAATGTAAGGTTTCGCTGAAAGGCCGGTGATCTCGAAAGCCCCGTCCTTGTCCGTAATAGCCTGTTTTTTAAATGCGGCGTCTTCCGGGGAGCTGAGCCTGATGGTGGCGTTCCTCAGCGCCGTGCTGTCCCCTTTATCCTTCAGCACACCCTTCAGCACGAGATTCTGCGCAAATGTCAACTGCGCGCAGGTCAGTAAAAGCAATGTAAAGATCAATGCATGCCGCATACTTTGGTTGTTATTCTGATTCATTGGACGATAATACCGGCCAAAACCTTTGAAACGGCATAAAAAAAAGACAGCTGCCGGAAGATCAGGCAACTGTCTATCAGGAAAAGTTTAAAATGTATTTACCGCGCGCCCTTCACATAGGTATCCAGCCATTGCGATTGTTCCCACAGCATATGCAGCAGGTTTTCCCTCGCGGAATAACCATGGCTTTCAAACGGCAGCTGCACATAACGCACGGTGCCGCCGTGCCCCTTAACGGCGTTGTACAACCGTTCGCTCTGGATGGGGAATGTGCCGGGGTTGTTGTCCAGCTCGCCATGGATCATCAGCAGCGGTGTTTTGATCTTGTCGGCAAAGCTGAAAGGGCTCATATTGAAATACACCTGCGGCGCCTCCCAGTAAGTGCGTTCTTCCGCCTGGAAGCCGAAGGGAGTGAGCGTCCTGTTGTAAGCGCCGCTCCGCGCGATGCCGGCCTTGAACAATTTCGTATGTGCAAGCAGGTTAGCGGTCATGAACGCGCCGTAGCTATGGCCGCCTACGGCCACGCGGTTGCTGTCTCCCACTCCCATCTTCGCCAGCGCCTGGATGGCGGCGTGGGCGTTGAGGTAAAGCTGGGGAATGAAATTATCGTTCGGCTGGCTGCTGCCTTCGCCTACGATGGGCATTTCAGCATTGTCCAGGATGGCGTAGCCCTGGGTGACCCAGAAAATGGGGCTGCCGTAACCCACGCGGGTGAACGTATAGCGTGAGCCCCGCACCTGTGCTGCGTCCGCGGCGGATTTATACTCGCGGGGATAGGCCCAGATGAACACCGGCAACGGCCCGTCCTTTTTGGCGTCGTAGCCTTTGGGCAGGTAAAGGTCGCCGGTAAGGCTGATGCCGTCTTCCCTTTTGTAGGAGATCTTTTGTTTGGTAACGCCTTCCATCGCTTTGTAGGGATTGGTGAAATCCGTAACGGGCGTACCGGTGAGCGAACGTTTGCGGAGGTCGCGGATGTAATAGTTAGGCACTTCTGTCTGGCTTTCGCGGGAGGTGAGCATGATCAGCTTTTCCGGGTCCAGGGCTTCCACCACGTATTCGTAGGTGTTGGCCGGGCAGCGCCAGAGGATGCTGCCTTTTCCGGTTTTCAGGTTGTAGCTCTGCACGAAAGGCATATCTCCCTCCGGGGATGCGCCATCGGAGCGCATGAGCAGCTCACCGTTCTTTTGGATGAACAGCACCTGCCGGTCGTATTGGTTACGGGTATAAAAAGGTGTGCCGATATCGCTGTAGGCGTCGTTGCTGCTTCTTTCGAACAGCGAATCGAGCCTGCCGGCGGTTTGATTATAAATGCTGATGCGCTGCCTCCTGTCTGCAAACATGGATTCATATACGAGGGCCACTTCTTTATTGCCCCAGGCCACATTGTCGAAGCGGCGTTTGGTGCGGAAGAGCTCTTTCGGCGCAGCGTTGCCCGTTACGCCGGCGGCATATACGGCATCGCGGTATTCGGCTTTCTGTTTGCCCAGGCCGCCGTCCAGCGCTTTGGCGAAAATAACGGTATGCGGCTCGTCCGCTTTCCAGGAAAAGTCGCGGGGCACGTCCATCACGTCGTCGAAGCCGATGGGAGCGCCTTCGGAGGAAGGGTTCTTTGCAAGGGCCTTCACTTCATTCCCCTGCATATCCAGCACCAGCCAGCTGTGCGGGAAGCCGTAGATCGGTACAAGGTAGGAATACGGTTTTTCCACTTTGCGTACCAGCAGGTATTGTTTGTCCGGCGATACGCTGAAGCCGGTCACCACGGCAGGCGCGCCGAGGCTGTTCTCTCCCTGCCCGTTGTTGAGCACTAACTGCGAAGTGGTCATGTGGGTGAACAGTGCTTCGTCGTACGGGGATTTTATCAGGTCCTGGTAGGTGCGCGAAGCGGCGGCCCTGCCTTTGCTTTCCTGCACCACCGGGCCTTTAGGAGCGGCAGGCGCGGCAGGCAGGGCGCCGGTGCTGGCGGGCACCGTTTTGTACAGGAGGGTGTTATTGTCCACCCAGGCGAAGGACGCACCCGAGGCAGCGTTGAGGGCGGCGGTATTTATTTTGGCGGCGGCCTTTGTTTCCATGCTGATAACGTACAGGTCTACACGCTGCGGGCCGTAATGCATCAGGGCCACCTTTTTCCCGTCGGGGCTCCATTGCGGGTTGTTGGACCGCAGGCCTTCCGGCAGGCCGGTTACAGGAAAGATCTCTTTGGTTTTGATGTTCTGCAGCTTCAGGTTGTTGCTGTACGTGCCGCGGGTAGTGCTGAAGTTGCGCGGATTCAGGCGGAGGCCGGCGATGCGCAGCTCGGGCTCGGCCAGCTCTTCCACGCCGGGAAAGGTAATGCGTTCGGCCAGCAGCAGCCACTCTCCGTTCTTCCCGACGCTAACGCCGGGTGTGGGTTTGGCCAGCAGCAGCTCCTCGATCAAAGCCGGCGGGCGCTGGTAGGTAACGGCGTCCTGCGCAACGGCGGAGCCGGAGGCCAGCAGGGCCAGTAAAATGTAGGATGGTCTCATAGCAGATTTTAGTTGTGTCTTTATTTTTACAGGATGTCTTCTTCTTTCACCAGGTTGTTCTTCAGGGCGTACATTACGACCCCTGCGGTGTTGCGGACGTTCATCTTCTCCAGTATCCGGGTGCGGTAGCCCTCCACCGTGCGCTTGCTGAGGAATATGCGCTCGCCTATCTGCTGGGCGGTGAACTGCTGGCATATGAGCTTGATAATTTCCTGCTCGCGGTCTGTGAAAGTAATGACTTCTTTTTGTTTATAGGGATTGAATTTGCTTCTGGCGATCATGCCCGCCAGCTTGGCTGAGGTGCTTTTGCAGTAATACACGCGGTCTTCGTACACGCTGGAAATGGCGTCCAGTATCTCCTGCTTGTCCGCATTCTTGAGCAGGTAACCTTTTGCCCCGGCTTCGAGCATTTCCACGATCTGGTCTTCCTCATCGAACATGGAAAGCGCGATCACGCGCACGTCTGGGTTTTGCTGCACCAGCAGGCGGGTGGCGGCGATGCCGTCCATCCGGGGCATTTTGATGTCCGTCATTACCACGTCGGGCTTTTCGGCGTTCACCAGCTCCACCAGCTCGCGCCCGTCCGAAGCCTGGCCTACCAGGGTGATGTGTTCCTGCCGGGAAAGCATGAGCGCCAGCCCGTCCAGGAAGATCTCGTGGTCGTCCGCCACTACCAGCCTGATATCGTATTTCATGAAAGAGAATTGCTTAGGGTCGGAAAAATATGGTTGCCTGCGCAATATACAAATTATTTGCCCCGGGGAGGGAATGTATCGCGGCGGGTGTGCAAGGGGAAAGTAAAATATCAGCCGCGCGGGATGCGGATGTAATAGTTCGTGCCTTCTCCGGGCGTGGATCGTATGTTGATGGTGCCATGCATGATGTCTGTCCTGATCTCCAGGCTTTTGAGCCCCAGGCCGCGGGAATCGCGGGTGGCCTTTTGTACGTTGAAGCCTTTCCCGTTGTCTTTGATCAGCACCAGCAGCTCTTCGGCATCCTGGTTGAACCCGATGTCCAGCCGGGAGGCGCCGGCATGTTTGAGCGTATTATGGATGATCTCCTGCACGATGCGGAAAATATGGATATCCTGTTCGGGATTGGGCGTGAGGGGGTTCATGGCGTACACATGCACTTCCAGCAGCGCTTCCTGCCCGAGGTGGCCGCTGAACTCGCGGATGGCTTCCACCAGGCCTTTCCGTTCAAGGGTGTTGGGCAGCAGGTTGTGCGATATCTGCCGCATGCTGGTAATGATCTCGTCTATATATTTCGTGGATTTGCTTATCACCTGCCGGTCGCGCTCGTCGCTCACTTCCACGCTGGTGATGTTCAGCTTTACGCTGGACAGCAAAGGGCCGAGGGAATCGTGCAGGTCCGTGGCGATGCGTTTCCGCTCGTTTTCGAGCGACTGGATCTCCGCCGTGATGCGTTCCCTTTGCAGGCGGATAAAACGGCGGTGGTAGCGGATAATGGAGGCAATGAAAAAGCTGATGATCACTGCCAGCAGCGAAGAGAGGAATATGGTGATATAAAGGATCCTGTTCTCCATGGGGTCGTGTTATGCATTGAACCGTTTGGAAAAATAGATATCATCCCTTTCGGGCATGAAATATACAGCCACTGCATAAACAATATTAACAAATGCATTGATATAAACATACACAGAGAAGCTCTTATTGGACAGCGGGGCGTTGTCCGGGTCTATCAGCTGGGTGCCTTCCGTGATGAGGCTGTATACGCAGATGATGATGAGCCCGATGCAGATCAGGAACCTGGCGTTCCTGAACAGGTTGCCGCGTTCGGCAATGAGGTAGTTGATCTCGTTGATGGAGAGCAATACGGTGACGAGCGAATAGAAAAAAATGAAAGAGGAGCATATCTGGCTTTCCAGGTCGCCATACACGAGGTTCTCCAGCGTCCAGACCACGCAGTAGAGCGCCAGCACCGTCCAGTACAGTATCTTGTGGTCCCTGAAAAAGCCCCAGGCGTAAAAGATGTACGCGATCACGACGGCCTCCACGAGCGTGTAGATATTGGTGGAAACGTAATTGCTGCGGATCACTTTCACGCTGATGAAACCTACCAGCTCGGAGGTGAATGCCAGCAGCATGAATATCATAAAGGGCTGGTAGCTGATGCGTATCCTGCCCAGCCGTACCAGCCCCATGATGAGGGGAATGACGATTGAAAAAGATAAAATGGAAGCGATGGTGTGGTTCATCTCTGCAACCGGTTACTCCAGGTGATTAGATCTAGGGATTCGTTAAGGGGCTTTCCAGGTCGCACATATGCGGGCAGCGCTGGCCTCTTTCTATTGCTTCGGCATCGTCAGGATAACCTGCCCTGGCGGATGTAATGCCGGGTATCCAGGTGTTGTGGTCCATGGCGAGGCGTTCGGTGATGTCTTTGCCTTTTTCCGTTACCGGAACCAGTACGAAACATACTTCCTTTTTGGCGTTGAGGCCGAGGTAAACGCGGAGGCCCGTAGCGCCGGGCTTGTTGAGGATGGCGCCGATAGCGTCCCTGTTGAAGAGCTCGCACTGGGGCAGGTTGAAGTTGCTGTCCAGGTACCCGGGGTTGGGCAGCTGGCGGCTGAGAGCGGCTTTGGCTTCGGCAAAGGCTTTGGTGTAGCCCTCGGCTTCTTTCATACTGATCACGTGCTCCTTCACCCTTTCCCCGCTAACGGGAATTTTGCGGTTCAGCTCCCGGTAGATGAAGACCGCCAGCAGCAGCAGGACGATCAGCCAGGGCACGAGGTTTGATCTTTTCATAACAGTTTGAGGTTTTATGTGAGTGAATGCAATTTACAGTTAGCGGCACGGGAACTGACAAGTAGAACTTCCCGAATAATAGCGTATAAATACGGATGGAAATCTTGTTATGCACATGGGGCGTACGATATGGCCTGCTACAAGATAGGGATTTTCCTTAAATTAGGATATGGATCCCATAGACGCCTATATCGCCAAAGCTGCCGCCTTTGCGCAGCCCATCCTTCAGCACCTCCGCAACCTCGTGCATAAGGCATGCCCGCACGCCACCGAAGCCATGAAATGGAGCTTCCCGCATTTTATGACGCATGGGGGCAACCTGTGCAGCATGGCGGCTTTCAAGAAGCACTGCTCTTTCGGTTTCTGGAAAGGCAGCCTGCTGGAAGATAAACAAGGCATTATAACGCTGGAGAACAAGGAAGCAATGGGCAGCCTGGGGAAGATCACCTCGCTGAGAGACCTTCCCCCGGATAAGGTGCTGATCGCTTATCTGAAGGAGGCGGACAAGCTGAACAAAGAAGGCATCAAAGTAAAAAAAGAGCCCGCGGCAAAAAAGGAACTGGTGGTTCCGCCGGAGCTGGCCGCGGCGCTGAAGAAAAACAAAACCGCCCAGAAGGTCTGGGACGGCTGGAGCTATTCGCATAAGAAAGAATATTCCGAATGGATCAGCGAAGCCAAAACCGACGCCACACGTGAAAAGCGGCTGGCGCAGGCCGTGGAGCAGATCGCCGAAGGGAAAGACAGGAACTGGAAATACAGGTAACACAACCCCTTGTTGCGAGATAACATTCCTGCCTGGTTATAAGCCATCATTACAGAAAGCGGCAGCGCCAAAGCGGGCGAGAGCGTACGTCATTGCGGAGAGCCAAGGTCGTCGTTGCGGAGAGCTAACCATCATTGCGGAGACCCCAGGTCGTCGATGCGGAGAGCTACCATCATTGCGGAGACCCCAGGCCGTCATTGCGAGGAGCAGCGGAGCCAAAGCGGGTGGGGCGAGGAAGCAATCTCCTTCAATGAATGGATATACTCCAATACCTGGAGAGATTGCTTCGTCGCGCCTCCGCACACCCTCCCCGCTATCCCGCTACCCTTCCCATCACCGGGTCGCTGAAGCTCGTCTTCCCCGTTTCAACATGCCCGGCGAAGCGGTATTCCGCTTTATGGTCGGGCAGTTCCAGGGTTATATCGTACCAGCCGCGGGTGCCGGACAGGTTAAAAGTCTCCGTGTATTTCCCCTCCATCGTCAGCTTTTTCGAACCGGTAGCATGGGCATGCGACACTTCCAGCTTCACCGGTTTTTTATCCCGGCTGCGCACCGTCAGCACAAAATCCCCGTTGGCACTATAATCGCCCTTTACTTCCACAGGCGGGAACTTCCCGGCGACGCCCCTGAACGCCCTGAAGAAGCCGTTGGGCCCATAAACGCTCAGCTCCTCCCCCGCCCATTCATCGGTGAGCACATCGCCGGCGGTAACGGCGTAGGAACGGTTTTCCATCTTGGCGCCGTATACATTGAAGGGCGCGCCCGCGCTCCTCGCTTTGAATAATTTATTGCGCGCTTCCAGCGTAAGCTGCAGCGTACGCCCGTCTTTCCCCGGGATGATATGCGCGTTCAGCTCGTAAGGGATGGCGCAGGCCGGGCGGACGCCCGTTTCCTGCTCAGGCATATGTTTCGCGGCATCGGTGATGTTGCCGGTAATGGGCCTGAAATTGGAAGGCGCGGATTTGAACTTCGCATTGTGGATGGTCTCGATGAACCTTTCCTTTTCCAGCGAAGCCGGCGTGTCTATCTTCTCACCGTTCCAGGGCCTGAAGATGGAGGTGAGGTCGCCGCAAACGGCGCGCCTCCAGCCGGAGATATTGTCGGTATGCACTTTCGTTTTCAGCTTGTGGCTAAAGAAATGCTCTAGGAATTGCAGGTTGGAAGTATGGTCAAACACCTGTGAGTTCACGAACCCGCCGCGGCTCCAGGGCGAAGCCACCACCATCGGCACGCGGTATCCCAGCCCGATGGCGCTTTCCCGCACGCCCCTGCCCGGCGCCTGCGCATCTTTATTCACAAATTCCTGCGAAGCGTCTATCCCGGCAGACACTTTGCCTGCTCCCGGCGCGGGTGCGGTAAAGGGCGGCACGTGATCGAAATAGCCGTCGTTCTCGTCATAAGTAAGAATGAAGATGGTCTTTTTCCAGACCTCCGGGTTCTGCGTGAGGATGTCCATCACTTCACTCAGGTACCAGGCCCCATACCAGGGCGCGCCGGGGTGGTCCGAAAAGTTCTCCGGCGCCACGATCCACGACACGGCGGGCAATTGGCCCTTCTTTACATCATCCCGGAACTGGTGCAGGATGTCGCCTTTCGGCAGCTGCACTTCCCTTTCCGTTTCACCGTCTTTGTACTGCAGGCGCGAAAGGGAATGATAATCCGGGTCGCCGGCATTGGTGGTGAAGGCTTTTTTATGCAGCTGCTGCTCGGTGGCGGGCAATGTGCTGAAAGGTTTTTCTTCCACGCGCTTCAGCGTATCCAGCGCGTATTGCAGCAGCCTTTTCCGCCCGGCGATCTTTTTCTCCTGGTCGGCATATGTTTTTGCCCCCTTCTCCATGCCGGCCAGTTCTTTTTCCAGGCCGGCGAGCTGGGCGGGCATGTCTTCTTTTACTTTCCGGAGATAAGCGAGGTGCGGCTCATGGTATTCCACGTGGTATTGGCTGAACCATTCAATGGGATTGTCCGTAAAGTTCCCCAGCCAGGCATCTTCTTCTCCTTCAAGCCCCGTGCCCACGCTGATCTCGTTCTGGTAGATCTTCCAGCTCACGTTGTGCTGTTCCAGTATCTCGGGAAAGGTTTTCCATCTGGCCCATTTGCCGTAGTCCACGTCGGAGTTCCAGACGTTGGCCTTTACGTTGGGATGCTGCTCTTCGCGGATGGTGCCGGTCCAGAAATAAAGCCGGTTGGGCGTGGTGCCGGTGAGCGAGGAGCAGAAGTGCTGGTCGCACACGGTGAAAGCATCTGCGAGCGCATAATAGAAAGGAATGTCTTCCCGGTTGTAATAGCCCATGGTGAGGGGCATCTGGCTGTATTCGCGGTTGCCGGAGCGTTTTACTTCCAGCCAGCGGTCGTATTTGCCGTTGTTGCGCGCATCCACCTGGTCGCTCCAGGAATGCGGCAGGGCGCTCATCCAGGTGGCTTTGGTGTCTTTGATGTCCATCCGGAAGGGCGTATAGTATTCCCCTTTTTCATTCTTCTGGAAAAAAACATTGGGCGCGCCTTCCGTTTTCAGCGCACGGGGATCGTTGAAGCCGCGAACGCCTTTGAGCGTGCCGAAACAGTGGTCGAAAGAGCGGTTCTCCTGCATGAGGAACACGATATGTTCCGCATCGAGGTAAGAGCTGCCCGGGGCGGGGTTGATGGCCATGGCGCGGCGGATAGTGTCCGGCAGCATGGTGGCGAGGCCGCCGGCGCCCGTGAGCAATGCGGCTTTGCGGAGAAATTCCCTTCTTGAGTCCATAAATGATCGTTAGGTTTTGAGTAGCTACCGGGCCAAAATAACAATAATTCCGGAATGGCCGCCCGTGCAGCTGTTAAATCCGGGTGATCTTTACGCGCGGGGATTTCCTACTTTTGCAAAAAAGAATAACATGGGCATAGCGGACAAACTCTTCCAGATGAAGAACGAAAAAGCAGCGGCTAACCTGAAAGCCGGCCAGGACTTCCTGGAAGCCAACAAACAGAAACCGGGGGTAACGGCCTTGCCGAGCGGCCTGCAATACGAGGTGATCACGGAAGGCACCGGCCCCAAACCTTCCGCCACAAGTAAAGTAACCTGCCATTACCATGGCACGCTGATAGACGGCACGGTGTTCGACAGCTCGGTGAAACGCGGCCAGCCGGCCACGTTCCCGCTGAACATGGTGATCAAGGGCTGGACGGAAGGGCTGCAATTGATGCCGCAGGGCAGCAAATGGCGCTTTTTCATCCCGGCGGACCTTGGGTATGGCGACCGCCAGGTGAGCGCCCAGATCGGCCCCAACAGCACGCTTATTTTCGAAGTGGAGCTGCTGGGTATCAGCTGAGGCTTTTAAAATGATCATTCCGGAGCCCGGTTGCGATAGCGGCCGGGCTTTTTTGTTATAACACCAGGCAGCGTCAATTTCATATGTAATTTTGTTTAATGGATTTTTACTACGGTTGTACTACGGTATCCCTACTAAAGCACTACTAAAGCTCTACTAAAGCACTATGGCTGGCATATGGTAAAACCCTGTTTTCCCTTTTGTCCCGTTGAATATTGCAAATAGCGCCCATTGTCCTTACATTCGTTTCAATAAATCTCCTGCCTGTGATCCATGCATTCCGCTTCCTCACATTGCTCCTGCTGTTGTTTAACCCGGAATACGGGCCGGTTGCTTTCGGCCAGGCCCAGGAATATGTAACGGAAAACGCAGTGCCCGTCAGGAGCATTCATATTCAGGATACTGATTATACCGACCTCTCCCCTTTGGCCGGCGCCATTGGCGATAAAAGGATCGTAATGCTGGGAGAGCTGTATCATGGAGACGCAACGGCCTTCCAGGCAAAAGCCAGGCTGATCAGGTTCCTGCACGAAAAAATGGGGTTTAATGTACTGGCGTACGAAGCAGACTTTTTTGCGCTCAACCATGGATGGGATGCATATAAAGCCGGCTCCATCTCCATCGACAGCTTAATTTACCTGTCCATCTACCCCATCTGGACGCAATGCAAAGAATGGCAACCGGTGCAGCAATATGCCCGGGATTGCGCAAAAGGCCATGAGCTGAAGCTTACCGGGTTCGACAACAGGGGGTACAGCGGCTACGGACTGAAGCACCTGGCGGCAGCCCTCCGCTCGTTTTTGGATTCCTCGCAGATCCCGTTCACGAAAAGCACCGGTTACGGTGAATATCTCAAAATTCTAAGAGCGGCCCCGCGCCTGGCCGGAGGCGGCGACCGCAAGCGGATGGACAGCCTTGTCCATTACACCGGGATCATCTTAAAACAATTGCCCGGTTCTGCAAAACACACCTTTTACGGAAAACTGATTGAAAGCCAGCTGGCCTTTTATAAAATGGCAATCTATTATAAGTACGACAGCATATATGCCAGGTCCGGCAAAGATTACCCGTTGCATGACCTGCAAATGGCGGAGAACCTGCAATGGCTGGCCGGAACCAAATACGCCAATGAAAAGATCATCGTCTGGGCGCATAATATGCATATCGAAAAAGGGAAAGGGGATTCCACCCATCATAACCAGTACAACAGCATGGGATATTATTTTACGCAGGATCCCGCATTAGCTGCGCAGACGTACATCCTGGGCTTCACATGTTATACGGGATCGGGGAAATTGCAGGTTTCAAGGCCGGCTGAAAAAGTAACGAAACCCCCAAAAAAGAGCATTGAGAACTGGCTGCATCAGCGCGGTTACCCGTTTTCATTCCTCGATCTCAGCCGCATGGAAAATGAAAAGCCCTTTTCCATGAAAACCTATATCAATACAGCATCCGAAGCGCCATGGAATAAATATTACGACGGCATATTTTTTATAGCGGAAATGGCGCCATGTACCGGAACGGGGCAATGATGACCGCCGGACACCGTAAATTTAAAGAAGCAGATCCTGTGGAACTACCTTAAGCCCCACCGCTGGCTCGTGTTATGGGC
>CBFHAF010000059.1:0-11443 GCA_965653435.1 uncultured Chitinophaga sp. | reverse complement strand
ATCGCATTCCCTGTAATATTCCCCGGAAAAGCATTCTTCCAGGAAATGAAAGCTGCCGGGATCAGCGCTATCCACGATCTGATCCCGGAAGTAAACGTGGTTTTTATCTTTGGCTACATTGCCAACTTTCTCACCCTGTAAAACCTCGAAAGACGGGATATCCGCTTCGTGCATGGCGTGGAGGTAGTTGAAATAAACGGTGCCGGCGGCCAGCTGGTAATAATGGGAAAGTACCTGGTAATCTTCAAAACTGTGCGGCAGCTTTTTGTCAAAAAGATAGTAGTTCCCGCCAGCTGTACTCCTGCCGCGTTCAAAATCAAGAATCTTAAAATCAACGGGGGCCGCATCGGGAAGCACTGCAAACGCGTTCATATAACTTTCAATATAAACCCGGTTTTTATCCCGGAAATAATGAAAAGTGGAACCATTGCTTTCAATGATCTCAAAACTGGCAAAGTCAATGACCGGATAAAATTTCCGGTACACCTCCCTGTCGAAATGAAGTATGAATTTGTTGTCGATAATGAAGAAGCCGTGATTTAACGCTTTTCTACCCATATCCCGATGAATTGAATGCAAACTTTGATCAGTCCCCCCATTTGGACAGAAAACAGCCGCCTCTCCCTACGATTTCAGGCAGCAGCCTTACACTGCCAACAGCTTTGCTTTCTGCGCTGCAAATTCCGCTTCCGTCAATACACCTGCATCCAGCAGTTCCTTCAGGTCCAGCAGGGCTTTCTTGATATCGGGAATAGCCGTTTGCTGCGGTTTTGCGGCTCCGGCAAGCAACAGCGCTGCAATTTCATTCAGGCCTTTGATGTTGGCGTAGTCAACTGCCCGCTGCTCTTTTGCATTTACCACCGTAACATCCGCGCCCTGTTCCAGCAGATACTTTACCACGTCCTTTTTTCCGGCGGAGGTGGCATAGTGTAAAGCGGTATTGCCGGATTCGTCCTGTATATTAATATTCCCACCCCGTTCCAGCAGTAGTTTTACCATGCTCAGGTGCCCGTTTTTGGCAGCCACATGCAGCAGGCTTTCGCCGCCGTAGCTGTAGCTGTGATGAAAGCTGAAGCTCGCTTCCATGGAAAGATTGTTTGCGGTCTCTACCCAGCTGAGATAACTATTCATGCTATCTGTACTGCCTGATGCGGGTTGGCTGAAATCTACGTTCACGCCATTATCCAGGAACAGGGCCACTATCTCTTTTTGATTTTTAGCACAGGCATACCAGATGGGAGACAGGCCTTCTTTGGAGGTGACAAGTACATCGGCGCCTTGCTGTACCAGCAGGGTGGTTAATGCGCGGTTGGCATCATAGCAGGCGATCAGCAGGGCGGATTCGCCGGCGTGGTTGATATGGTTGATGCCGGCGCCGTTTTCCAGCAGGTAGGAAACCAGGGGCTGGTTTTTGGTACGCGCCGCTATCAGCAGCGGCGTGTCGCCGGCTTTGTTTGTGGCGTTTACGTTGGCTCCCTGTTGAATGAGCAACGCTGCCACTTCTTTAAAACGGGCGGCGGTTGCGATCATCAGGGGCGTTTCGGCTTCGTTATTTTCAAGGTTCACATCCATGCCCAGTTCCAGCAACCGGGCAACCACTTCGGTTTGCCCGGTGCGGGCGGTGAGATGTAACAGGCTATTGCCCCGGTAGTCGTTTATATTGGTGCGCGCACCATTGTCCAGGAGGTAAATGGCGGTTTGTTTTTGCTTCTGCAGGCAAGCGAAATAAAGGGGCGTTTCGCCGTTATGATCTTCATAGTCTATATCAGAACCGGCTTCCAGCAATAATTTCACAAGATCGAGATAACCCCGGTGAGCGGCGTAGTGGATGGCAGTACGGCCCTTTTCGTCCGTGTAAGCCACTTCCACTTCTTTATTGGCGAGCAGTATTTCAGCAATTTTACGTTTGCCGCTTTCGCAGGCAATGATAAAAGACATCGACATGGCTTAGGCTTTATGTTTAAGCAATAGTTCAACTGTTTTGGCTTTCAGGTTGTCCTGCACGGCCAGCATCAGGGGTGTTTCATCCTTGTCGTTCATGGCATTGGGGTCCGCTCCGGCAGCGATGAGGAGCTTTACCTTTTGATACAGTTGCCGCGCAGCTTCCTGGTCGTAGTTCACGTTATAGGCACATACGTTATGCAACAGGGTATTGCCCTGATCGTCCCGGCGGCCTACGTCAACAGCGCCGGCGGAGAGCACGGCGCTAAGCAGGCCGGACGGTTTTTCGCAGATCCAGTCGAGCGCGGATTTAGCCCTCCCGTAGTGGGGAGAGGTCTGGTACAGATCAGCGCCATCGTTCAGCAGTGCGGTCAGGAGCCCGGCTTCCTGGTCATTTCCGCTGCGGCGCATGCGCACGGCGCCCAGCAGCAGGGTTTCTCCGTCTTTCGTGGCCTGCTCAAAGTCTGCCGGGGCAAAGGCAGTAAGCGATTTATAAGTAGCCGCATCGCACACCTGGTGAACAACAGCGCCGTAGAGCGGCGTTTCACCTTTCGCGTCCGGCTGGTTCAGGTCCGCGCCCCTCTCCAATAACAGCTGGATGTAAGGTTTCTTATTTTTGCTGATGGCCAGGTGCAGGGGCGTTTCGCCCACAACGTTTCCTTCGTTCACGTCAATGCCTTCGTCCAGCAGGTAGGCAATGTAGTCCATGCCTCTTTCCTCTTTGATGTTAAATTCCTGCACTACTTTATAGAGATGGTTAGCCTCGGCATTATTCTTACGGTGGAGGTCGCAGCCGGCGTCCACCAAAACACGGATAACGCTTACGGGCGCCTGCAGGTTAAAGGCAATATCCAGGAGGGTTTTGTCCTGCACGGCATCGCCAACATTATCCAGCCTGGAAAGAAAGTCCCGCAGGAACTGCATGCGGTCTTCTTCTTCATTTACCCATCGCAGCAGCACTTCGAACACGCCGCCTTCCAGCTTGTCATATTCATAGATGTCAGTCTGGATGAATCCGCTGTCCACCAGGCTCAGCAGCAACGGATAGGCTTTAGCCTGCAGCAGGTTGCCGAACAGCTGGCGGATTTCGTAGTCGGGCAGGTTTCCGGGTATTTTCTCTCCCTGGTGAGCAAGGGTAGCTGCCAGCTCCAGGTTGCGGGTCTTTAATGCATTCAATAAATCAGTCATGGGTTTCTACATGGTTTGCCGGGTTACATTGATTTGACTAAGATAAGATAATTAGATTTATTCCGGGAGCATGCAGCTGGCGGTATAATTTGCATAACCCCGCAAATCCGCTACCTACCAACGCTAAAACGATTTATCTTTGAAAGGATCAAAATCAATTTCCTGAAGCATGAGAAAAATCTCCCTTATCCTGTTACTCTCCTGCCCGGCGCCGCTGTATGCTCAAAAGCCCGTACAGTATGTAAGACCGGTCATCGGCACGGAGAAGATGGGGCACACTTACCCGGGGGCCACCGTTCCGTTCGGCATGGTGCAGCTCAGCCCGGACACCGATACCATTCCTTATGAGATGAATGGCAAATACAATCCTGATGTATACAAATACTGCGCAGGATACCAGTATACGGACCGCACCATTACCGGTTTCAGCCACACCCACTTCAGCGGTACCGGCCATTCGGACCTTGGCGACTTCCTCATTATGCCCACCGCCGGCCCCCTGCAGCTGAACCCGGGCACGGCGGACCATCCGGAGAACGGCTACCGCTCGCGCTTTTCGCACGACAACGAAACCGCAGAGCCCGCCTATTACAAAGTAAAACTGGATGATCACAACATTCTCGCCGAACTTACCGCCACCAACCGCGTGGGCTTCCACCAGTACACCTTCCCTTCCGGCGGCGACGCCCACATCATTCTCGACCTGATGGCCGGGATCTACAATTACGACAACAAGAACGTGTGGACCTTCGTAAGGGTGGAAAACGATACGCTGGTAACCGGTTACCGCCAGACCAACGGCTGGGCCCGCACCCGGACATTGTATTTCGCCATGACCTTTTCGAAACCCATCAAAAAGTATGGGCACCGCAATTATGCGAACGACGTGTACAAAGGCTTCTGGCGCAAGTTCAACCAGGCGGAGAACTTCCCGGAAATGGCCGGCCGCAACCTCCGGGCCTGGTTCGATTTTGATACTAAAGCAGGAGAAAAGGTACAGGTGAAATTCGCACTGTCGCCCGTGAGCACAGAAGGCGCCCGGCGTAACCTGGCGGAAGAGATACCGGGCTGGGACTTTGATGCGGTGAAACAGCAAAGCCAGGAAGCATGGAACAAGGAGCTGTCTAAAGTGACGGTAAAAACCATCCGGCCTGACGATCTTGTCAACTTCTACACCGCCCTCTACCACACCTACCTGGGCCCTACCACCTACATGGATGTGGACGGCGGCTACCGCGGCATCGACCAGTTGAACCATACCGCCAACGGTTATACGAACTACAGTACTTTCTCCCTCTGGGATACCTACCGTGCCCTGCACCCGCTGTTCAACATCCTGCAGCCGCAGCGCAATGCAGACATGGTGCGCAGCATGCTGGAACATTACAACCAGAGCGTGCACAAAATGCTGCCCGTATGGAGCCACCAGGGCAATGAGAACTGGTGCATGATCGGCTACCACAGCGTGTCCGTGATCGCGGACGCCATCATGAAAGGCAATATCAAAGGCTACGACGCCATGCAGGCACTGGAAGCATGCGCCAACACCGCCCGTTACAAACCGTACGACGGCCTGGAATGGTATATGCAGCTGGGTTATGTGCCGGAAGACAAGAACGGTTCATCCGTTTCGAAAACGCTGGAATATGCGTACGACGACTGGTGTATTGCACAGGTAGCGAAAAAGCTTGGCCGCCAGGATCTTTACGACGAATTCATCAAACGCAGCACGAACTACCGCAACGTATTCGACCCTTCCACCGGCTTCATGCGCCCCCGCCTCAGCAACGGCGAGTTCCGCAAGGAGTTTGACGTGCTCAGCACGCACGGCCAGGGTTATATTGAAGGGAATGCATGGAACTACAGCCTTTACGTGCCGCAGTACCCCGCTGAAATGATCAGCCTGATGGGCGGCCGCAAACAATTCACCGGCCACCTCGATTCCCTCTTCACCATGCACCTGCCCGATGCATTCTTCGCCGAAACGGAAGACATCACCCGCGAAGGTATCATCGGCAACTACGTGCATGGCAACGAGCCTGCCCATCACGCCGCATACCTCTACAACTGGACGGACGCGCCCTGGAAAACGCAGGAACGCACCCGCATGATACTCGGGAAAATGTACAAACCCACGCCTGACGGCCTCGGCGGCAACGACGATTGCGGGCAGATGAGCGCCTGGTACCTTTTCAGCACGCTGGGCTTCTACCCTGTTTGCCCCGGGTCAACGGAATACGCCCTCGGCAGCCCGGCCATACAATCCGCTGCCATACAGCTGGAGAACGGGAAGACCTTTGCCGTGGAAACCGTGAACCAAAGCGCGCAGAACGTGTATGTAAAGAAAGTGGTGCTGAACGGGAAAACGCTGCAGAAACCTTTCATCAGTCATGAAGACATCATGAACGGCGGAAAACTGATCTTTTACATGGACCGCAAGCCGGCCCGTTGATATAAAATGAACAGTTCGCGTCACTGCGGGGAGGCGTGTGCAGGAGCCGCGACGGAGCAATCTCCGGATTGTAGTACATCACTTCAGTGAAGGAGATTGCTTCGTCGCCCCTCCCGCTTTCGGCGCTGCTGCTCCCCGCAATGACGTGAACTTTTTCTGCTTCATCTACCTCCTGCTTTCGACGCTGCTCCTTGCAATGATGTAAACTTTTCCTGCTTCGTCATCCTTCGCTTTAGCGCTGCTGTTCCCCGCAATGACGAAGGAAGCCTGTGGATAGCCATAAAAACAAAAACATCCCGAAGAGTCGGGATGTAATGTATACAGTGAACAATGAAATAGCAATTAGAGCTACTATTCCAGGATTTTTGATTATTTTTTAGTTGTTGAATACGAATACGGAAACGCATCTTCCTTAGTACCCCTTGACTTCTCAGGAGCCGCCCCCATCACTACTTTCATCACCCCGCCATTCTGTATCTGGCTGTGGCTGATCCAGTTTTTCGTATGTACTTTACCGTTAAGTGACACGCTTTGCGTGTAAACATTGGTCTTGCTGTTGCCCGGCGCTTCCACTACAAAACGTTTCCCGTTTTCCAGGGTCACGGTCATTTTCGGGAACAGCGGCGCGCCCAGCACGTACTGGTCTGTACCAGGGCAAACGGGATAGAAGCCCATGGCGGAGAATACGTACCACGCGGAGGTCTGCCCGTTGTCCTCATCGCCGCAATAACCGTCGGCGCCTGAATGGTACAGCCTGTCCATCACCTGGCGCACCCAGTACTGGGCTTTCCAGGGCTGGCCTGCGTAGTTGTAGAGGTATATCATGTGCTGGATGGGCTGGTTGCCATGCGCATACTGGCCCATGTTGGCGATCTGCATTTCCCTGATCTCGTGTATCACGCTGCCGTAGTAGCTTTCGTCGTAAACAGGCGCCATTACGAATACGGAATCCAGCATTTTTGTGAACTGCTGGCGGCCGCCCATCAGCTCAGCCAGGCCTTGCACATCGTGGAAAACGGACCAGGTGTAGTGCCAGCTGTTTCCTTCGGTAAAGGCATCGCCCCATTTGAAGGGGTTGAATGGCGCCTGGAATTTGCCGTCTTTATTTTTCCCGCGCATCAGCCTGGTTTCCGGGTCGAAGATGTTGCGGAAGTTCTGGCTGCGTTTCGCGAAGCGGTCTATTTCAGCTTGCGGGCGTTTAAGCGCGATGGCCAGCTTGTAGATGGTGAAATCGTCGTACGCATATTCCAGCGTGCGGGCGGCGTTTTCGTTCACGTTCACATCGTAGGGAACATAGCCCAGCTCGTTGTAGAACTTCACGCCTTTGCGGCCTACAGACGAAAGCGGCCCTTCATTTTCAGAATTCTTCAGGATGCCTTCGTACAGGGCTTCGATATCGTACCCGCGGATGCCCTTCAGGTACGAGTCTGCAATGAGGGAAGCGGAGTTGGAGCCGATCATGCAATCGCGGTGGCCGGGGCTTGCCCATTCAGGCAGCCAGCCGCTCTCTTTATAAGTATTGGCGAGCCCTTCCATGATGTGGCTGTTCAGCTCGGGATACATGAGGGTAAAGAAAGGGAATACGGCGCGGAAAGTGTCCCAGAAGCCATTGTCCGTAAACATATACCCGGGCAGTACCTGGCCGTTGTACGGGCTGTAATGCACGATCTTATCGGCCGCGTCATATTCGTAGAACTTGCGGGGGAACAGCAGCACGCGGTAGAGGCAGGAGTAGAAGGTGCGCACCTGGTCTGAGGTTCCGCCTTCCACGAGCATCCTGCTCAGCTCTTTGTTCCAGCTTTGTTTGGCTTTTTGTTTGGTAGCGTCGAACCCGTCGCTGCCTACCTCGCGCTGGAGGTTCAGGGCGGCCTGTTCGGGGCTGATGAAGGAAGAAGCTACCTTCAGGTGCACCTTTTCGCCTTTGACGGTTTTAAAGCCCACGATGGCGCCAACATGATCCGCTTTCAGCTCCAGTGTGTCTTTCGCCAGCCGGCTGCCGTTCCAGGCGTGCGCCACGGTAAACGGCTTGTCGAAGGTGATGATGAAATTGTTCTTAAAATTCTCGGGCACTCCGCCGCTGTTGCGGGTGGTGTAGCCGATGATCTTATTTTCTTTCGGGATGATCCTGATATACGACCCTTTATCGAACGCGTCTACCACAACGAAAGCACTGTCTGTAGCGGGAAAAGTGAAGCGGAACTGCGCGGCCCTTTCTGTGGGCGTGATCTCTGTGGTTACGTCCGCATCGGCGAGGTATACGCTGTAATAATATGGTTTGGCTATCTCCGCCTTGTGGGAATACCAGCTGGCGCGGGCATCCTGTGTGAATTGCAGCTTCCCGGTTACGGGCATGATGGCAAACTGGCCATAGTCGTTGATCCAGGGGGAAGGCTGATGGGTTTGTTTGAAGCCTCGGATCTTGTCTGCACTGTACTGGTAAGCCCAGCCATTACCCATGGTATTGGTTTGCGGCATCCAGAAGTTCATAGCCCAGGGTACTGCGATGGCGGGATAGGTGTTACCGTTAGACAGGCTGCCTTTGGAATCGGTGCCCATAAGGGGGTTCACCCATTCAACAGGGTCTGTTACTTTGCTGACTGTTTGAGCGGTGGAATGTAAGCTGGCGGTAAGGGCAAGGATACACCATGCGAATTTATTCATTGCAAAATCGATTTTGTTAAAAAAGAGGGGCCGGCCCAGGAATGGGCCAGCCGTTAGATGCTACTCTTTATTGTTTGTATGATAAGCACTTTTTCATGGGGTTATTGGTCATAACCCGGGTTCTGTTTCAGATTCTTGTTCAGTACCATTTGCTGGTAGGGAATCGGGAACAGGTTCCATTTATCGACACCGGACGCGGAGTGATCCCACCAGGTTGTGGTCGTAAATTTACCAAACCTAATCAAATCTGTACGTCTTTTCCCCTCAAAAATAAACTCGCGGCCCCGTTCTGCCAAGAATTCGTCCAAAGTTAATTCAGGAATTGTATAAGCCGCTGTGGGCCAATCTGTTGCAGAAAAGGCTCTTTTTCTCACCGCATTCACCAGGTCCACGGCTTCCTGGGTGGCTACCCCCCCGTTCTTCCGCATCAAAGCCTCTGCCTTATTGTAATAGATCTCCGCCAGGCGGTACAGCACAAAGTCGTTGTTCCAGTATTGGGCGGTGTTGGTCTGCTGGTCCGGCAGGTACTTCGCAAAGCGCGCCCCGCTGTTCTCCTCTCCGTCCATCATACTGCCCGGGCCGGTCTGGCCCTGGGAATTTTTACGGATCTCTTTCACGAAGATAAGGGGTTTTCCGTTATATTCTTCAGTACCCAGCACCAGGGAATCCGCAACGCCCGTTCTGAGCGCGGGATGTTTCTTCAGCTCGCCGATGAGCATCCAGTTCTTTTTACGCAGGTCGTTGTCCGCAAAGGCGTCGTACGCCGTGGGGATCACCACGATGCCATTGTTGCCCCTGAAACTGGCATTGTAAGCATCTTTTTGCAGGTAATGCCACAGATCGCCGTTCCATCCGAAGCGGAAATTGCCCAGCGTATAGTCGTAAGTGATCTGGAAAAGATTTTCCGGGCTCTGGTGGTTGTTGGTGGCAAAGGGTTTCATGATATCCGTTTCCAGCTTGGGCACAGCACCAGTCAGGGAACCGCAGCTGCCGTCGAGTATCTTGTTGCAGGCGGCCACGCATTCATCCCATTTGGCCACGCCTGCCCATTTCTGGGCGTTGAGGTACACTTCCGTCAGCATGGCATAACCGGCAGCACGGGTTACCCGGCCCACTAGTTTGGCTTCCAGCTTAGGCAGCAGGTCCACATTCTCCCGCAGCTCCTTTTCGATAAATGCCCATACCTGTGCGCGGGTGGCGTTTGCCGGGCTTTCGGGGATTCCCACTTCGGTTACGATGGGAATATTCCCGTAAAGGTCCATCAGTTTCAGGTAATGCCAGGCGCGCAGCACCTTGGTTTCGGCGATGATAGAGGCTTTTTCCTCATCCGTCATGCCGATAGTCTTAAAATCAATGGCTGAAAGGTCTTTAATGGTATTATTACAAAAGCCTACTCCCCAGAACATCAGCCTCCAGGGGTTCCAGGCATTGTTGTCGTTCGCGATCCAGGTATGGCGGTGCAGGCGTATCCAGTCGCCGTTGTCGAACCCGTGCCGGCCTTTGGTGGGCCAGGCCAGCTGGTCTGCGCTAAGCTCGCTCACGCGCCAGTAGCCTACCTGCCCGGTGGGCGCCGCCCATGCGTTGGCGTGGGTGAAAGGCCGGAGCACGGCGGCCATCACTTCCGTACGGTTATTGTAGAAGTTCTCCGCCGGTATTTCGCTGTACACTTTTTCATCCAGGTTGGTACAGGCCGAGGCGCCGGTAAGTAAAACAGCCAGGCCCCATACTTTATGTTTCTTTTGCATGATCTTCATTTTTTGGAATTTTTAGAAGCCGAGGGTAAGGCCCACGGTATAAGAGCGCGTTCTGGGATAAAATCCACGGCCGTCGATACCGGTGGTGGTCCCGTTGTCTTCCAGCTCAGGATCCAGCCCGCTGTAATTGGTGATGGTCACCAGGTTGCGGCCGGCCGCATACACGCGCAGGTTGCGGATGTAGTTGTTCTTGAACTTGAAGCTGTAACCCAGCGCTACGTTGTCCAGTTTCACAAAGCCGCCCGGCTCCAGGTAATAATCGGAATATTGGGCAGGCACTTTAAGGTTCGCATGTTTGGTGAGGGCGCTTCGCAGCACGTTATTGGGCAGCCAGCTCTGGTTGCCGAAATACATCTCCTGCAGGTTCAGGATGTCGTACCCGAGCTTGCCACGCCAGAAGATGGTCAGGTCCCAGTTTTTATACCGCAGGTTGTTGTTCCAGCTGAACATTACTTTCGGTACCCCGTTGCCGATCACACTCAGATCGTCCTCGGTAATAGCGCCGGCCTCCACTTTGGAACCGTCCTTTTTGTAGAACAGCCAGTTGCCTGCATCGTCAAAACCCGCGAAACGTTTGCCATAGAAGTTGCCCAGGGGCCCGCCCTGCACTACGCGTATAGCGGGACCGAGATTGCCGGGTGAAGGCAGGTCGCCGAAAGTGAGTTTGTCCAGCCGGTAAAGGTCATTGGAAATGGACGTCATTTTGTTCTGCTGGCGGTTGAACGTTACGTCGGTGCTGTAAATGAAATTCTTTGTTTGCACCGGTGTGCCGCTCAATACTATTTCAAAACCTTTATTGGAGATTGTGCCCACATTGGTATAGATCGTACTGGTCACGAACGGCGGCAGCTGCGTGTCGTATTCGTAGAGCAGGTCTTCCGTTTTACGCTGGTATACATCGAACGAACCGCTCAGGCGACCGCCGAACAAGGCGAAGTCCGTGCCCAGGTTCCATTCCTTTTTCTTTTCCCAGCGCAGGTCCGGATTGGGGTTGCGGGACGGGCCGAAGGTTTGGTACCACTCGCCGTTCTGCAGGTAAGCGCCGCCGGTGCCCAGCAGGATCAGGGAGTTGTAGCTGGCGAAACCGGAGTTGCCAGTTACGCCGTAACCACCGCGCAGCTTCAGCTGGGTAATGATGCGGTTGCCTTTCAGGAAATCTTCTTCATGCAGCGACCAACCGAGTGAAAACGCGGGGAAGTTCGCCCATTTGTTGTTGCCGCCGAATTTGGAAGAACCCTCATGGCGGAGGATCGCCTGCGCAAAGTATTTCTGTTTGTAAGAATAGTTCACCCTTCCGAAAAACGCCACCAGCTTATAGTCTGTCTTGTTACTGGCCATGCCCGCCTTGCCTTTCGTGAGATAAAGGCCGTTGCCCAGGTTCCAGTCCTGGAAAGCGTCCGTCAGAAAACCGGAGTTGTTGGCGCTGTATGTTTCAACGGTATTGTAG
>CBFHAF010000058.1:0-11542 GCA_965653435.1 uncultured Chitinophaga sp. | reverse complement strand
CGCTGAAAACGGTGAAGCCCAGCTGCCGATAGAAGTTCAGCGCGCTTTCCCGGGCATTACACCAGTGGGTGCTGATGCCTTTCAAGCGGCATACTTCCAGCAGGTGCTGCATCATCTGTTTCCCGAAACCTTTGCCCTGGTGGTGGTTGGCGGTGGCCTGCTGGCGTAAGTGGGCGGAATCGCATAAAATAAAAAGCAACACGACCGTTACCAGCCGCCCGTCCAAATACAGCCCGTAATGCAGGCCGTCCGCATCATGCGGCAGCGTTACCCGCTCCAGCGGCCAGGTGGGATACATTACGTCCCTGCGCAGCTGCAGCGTATCTGCCGTGGTTATATTCCTGATTTGTGTGCTCACAGTCGTAAAAAGCTCTCGATGATGTTCTGGCCTGCTTCCGCAGACTTTTCCGGGTGAAACTGCACGGCGTAGAAATTGTCTTTCTGCAAAGCCGCGCTGTAGTTGATCACGTAGTTGGCGATAGCCGTGGTTTCGGAGCCCAGCTCCGCGAAATAGCTGTGCACGAAATACATGTAGTCGTTCTGGTTCACGTGCTCGAAAATCACGCTGTGCAGGCCGGTGATGTTGTTCCAGCCTATCTGCGGGATCTTCAGCAGGTTTTCCACCGGGCTCCGGAACTTTTTAACTTCCAGGTCAAACACGCCGATGCAGTCCGTATCGTTCTCCTCGGAATGTTTGCAAAGCAGCTGCATGCCCAGGCAAATGCCCAGCACCGGCTGCTTCAGGTCCCTGATAAGCGTATCCAGCTTGCGCTCGCGCAGGTAAGCCATGGCCGTGCTGGCCTCTCCCACCCCGGGGAATATCACCTTGTCCGCAGCTTTCAGCTCTTCCGGGTTGTCCGTCACCGTAGCTTCCACCCCGAGCCTTTCGAGGGCGAACAGCACAGAGCGGGTATTGCCGGCGTTGTATTTAATGATCGCTGTTTTCATAATTATATTTTATCGGTCAGTTGAAACTGCGCACGGTAAAATTTTCAGTCCATTTGTGATGCAATGAAAATTTTATCATGCTCCGTTTCATGGTTTAACCTTTGATGCCTGCCACAAATTCTTTCACGGTAGCCTGCAAGTTAGCACTGTTTTCGATGGCTTTCACAAATGCGCTGCCGATAATTGCGCCGTTGCTGTGGCGGCAGGCTTCCCGGAAGGTTTTGCTGTCCCGGATGCCGAACCCGATCAGCACCGGGTTGCGCAGGTTCATGCCTTTCAGCCGTTGGAAATATGTTTCCTGGTGAGCCATATCCTTGTCCTTTCCCGTGGTGGAGGAAGACGATACGGCGTACACGAAACCATTGCTCACGCTGTCTATTTTCCGGATACGCGCTTCGCTGGTTTCGGGCGTTACCAGGAAAATATTGTGCAGGCCGTACTTTTCGAACAGCGGCTTATATTCGGATTCGTATTCGTCCATCGGCAGATCGGGCAGAATAAGACCGTCCACACCGGTTTCGGCGCATTTTTTCAGGAAATTCTCCACGCCGAACTGCATCACTGGATTCATGTACCCCATGAGAATGAGCGGCAGGGAAACCTTTTCCCGCAAGCCTTTCAGCTGCTCGAACAGTACGCTGATGCGCATGCCGTTCTTAATGGCACGGGTGCTGCTTTCCTGTATCACCGGCCCGTCTGCCAGGGGATCGGAAAAGGGCATGCCCAGCTCCACCATGTCTGCACCGCTCTGCTGCAGCGCTTCCACGATGGTAACGGTATCGTTCAGCGAAGGGTAGCCCGCTGTGCAATATACGTTGAGAATGTCTTTCGGTTTATTCTGGAAGAGTTGATCGATCCTGTTCATGCTCTTTTACTTTAAATGTTTGATATAGGTTTCCAGGTCTTTGTCCCCGCGGCCGCTGAGGCATACCACCACCACGTCTTCGGGTTTCAGCGGCAGGTCTTTCAGCTTGGCCAGCGCATGGGCAGATTCCAGGGCGGGAATGATGCCTTCGAGCAGGCTCAGCTCATACCCGGCCGCCAGCGACTCCTCGTCTGTGGCGTTCAGGAACAATGCGCGCCCGGAAGCGTAAAGATTGGCGTGCATGGGCCCTACACCGGGATAATCCAGCCCGGCGGAAATGGAATGCGGCTCCACGATCTGCCCGTCGTCCGTTTGCATCAGCAGGGTTTTGCTGGCGTGGATGATGCCCGGCTTCCCAAGCTGGCTCGTAGCGGCGGAAAAACCGCTGTTCACCCCCTGGCCGGCCGCTTCAACAGCTACGAGCTTCACATTCTCCGCATCGGTAAAATGGAAGAATGCGCCGGCTGCATTGCTGCCGCCGCCTACGCAGGCGATCACGTAATCAGGTTCAGGCCTGCCGGTCTTTTCAGCAAGCTGCTGCCTGATCTCTTCACTGATCACGGACTGAAAACGCGCTACCATGTCCGGGTAAGGGTGCGGCCCCACAACCGACCCGATGATGTAATGCGTATCCACGGGGTTATTGATCCAGTCGCGGATGGCTTCGTTGGTAGCGTCCTTAAGGGTTTTACTGCCGCTGGTGGCGGGCACCACGGTAGCGCCCAGCATGCGCATGCGGGCCACATTGGGCGCCTGCCGCTGGATGTCTACACTGCCCATGTACACCACGCATTCCAGGCCCATCAGCGCGCAAACGGTGGCAGTGGCCACGCCGTGCTGGCCCGCGCCGGTTTCGGCGATGATGCGTTTTTTACCCAGCCGTTTGGCCAGCAATATCTGCCCTATGGTGTTGTTCACTTTATGGGCGCCGGTATGGTTGAGGTCTTCGCGTTTGAGGTAGATCTTCGCCTTGTATTTTTCAGACAAACGTTTGGCGAAATACAAGGGAGAAGGCCGGCCCACGTAATCCTTCAGCAGCTGTTCAAATTCCTGCTGGAAAGAAGGGTCGGAAATAATCTGCATGTATTGCTGCTGCAGCTCTTCCACGTTGGGATACAGCATTTCGGGAATGTATGCGCCCCCGAAATCGCCGTAGTAGCCCTTTTTATTAACATGATACTTGGATTGTGATGTATTCACCGCTATATCCATGATGCTTATTTTTTTATAGTGTTGATGAATGCCGCTACTTTATCCATGTCCTTCACGCCGGGTGCGGTCTCGAACCTGCTGTTCACATCCAGCGCGAACAGGCTTTTGTGGCGCCATTGGAGCACAGCCGCGGTATCGTCCGGGCCAATGCCGCCGCTGAGGAAGAACGGTTTATCGTAGCTGTAGTCATTGAGCAATTCCCAGTTGAACTGTTTGCCGCTGCCGCCGTATTCCTTGCTGGCGGTATCGAACAGGAAGTAGTCCGTTACGGGCATGAAAGGCGCCGCATAATCCGTGCCGTTGGGCTGCTCTCCCATGGGAAAGGCCTTTACAACGGGAACGGTCAAACGCAGTTGCTGGCACACCGCGATGGATTCGTCGCCATGGAGCTGTATCATATCCAGCCCGTAGTCTTTCACTGTCTGCAGTATCTGCTGCGGGTCCGCATTCACGAACACGCCCACTTTCCCGATCTTCTGCCCTATCTCGCGCACGGTGCGCCCGTCCAGCTTATTGCCGGCGAAGCGCGGGGATTTCCCGTAAAATATGAACCCGGCATAATCCGCGTTCAGCTGCACCAGCGCGTCCAGGTCTTCTTTCCGGGTAATGCCGCAGACTTTTATCTTCATAACGAAGCCAGTTTTTGAGTGAATGATTCGAACGCCGCGCCCGGGTTTTCCGCCCTCATAAAATGCTCGCCAATCAGGAACCCGTCGAAGCCGGCGTTGCGCAATGTTACGATGGTGGCGGGGTCGTCCATGCCGCTTTCAGCCACCTTGCAATATTCCGCGGGTATTTGTTTGAGCAGTTCCATGGAGCGGTAGATGTCTACCTGGAACGTTTTCAGGTCGCGGTTGTTGATGCCCACGAGGTGTGTGTGCGGAGTGATCTTCTCCAGCTGGTCCGCGGTATGCACTTCCAGCAACACTTCCAGCCCCAGGTTATGCGCAAATTGAGCAAGGTGCTTCACTTCCGCCTGCGTAAGGCATTCGGCGATCAGCAATATAACGTCTGCGCCGATGGCTTTGGCCTCCAGTATCTGGTATTCCCCTATCACAAAATCTTTCCGCAGAATGGGAATGATATTCACCGCCCGCGCCATCTGCAGGTCGTCCATAGAGCCGCCGAAATAGTTCTGGTCTGTAAGCACGCTGAGGCCTGATGCACCGTGACGGGCATAGGCGGTGGTCACGTCCTGTACGTTGGCGGTAGCGTTGATCACGCCTTTGGAAGGGCTTTGGCGTTTGAATTCCGCAATAATACCATTGCGCCCCGGTTGTTTCAGGAAACTGCGGAGCGACAGCGGCGTGCGCTGGAACATGGAGGTGCTCTCCAGCTCCTGCGCGGGCCTTACCTTTTGTCTTTCCGCTACTTCCACGGCCTTATGCGCGGTTATTTCTGCCAGGATGTTCTTCATACGGTGTTATTGCAAGGAAATGAGTTTTTGGAATACTTTATATGCCGCGCCTGATTCCAGCGATTCAACAGCTGCCTGGAAACATTCGTCGTACGTCGGGTACTTTTCGAGGCAATACAATCCCATGGCGGCATTGGCCATTACCACGGAATGCTGCGCCCAGCTGCCTTCGCCTTTCAGCACTTTCAGGAATATCCTGGCCGCGTCTTCGGTGGTGTTGCCGCCGAAGATGTCTTCCGCATGTACTTTCCTTTTGCCGAGGGCTTCGGGCGTCCAGTCCTGCTCGCCTTTGTTGGTGATGATGCGGGTATCGCCGGTGAGGGATATCTCGTCATAGCCGTCAAGACTGTGCACGATGGCGTAATGTTTATCCGTTTGCTGGAAAAGGTAATTGTAGATGCGTGCCATTTCGAGGCTGTACACGCCGATCAGCTGGTGCTGGGCAAACGCGGGGTTCACTAGCGGGCCGAGCATGTTGAAGAACGTGCGCACGCCCAATTGACGGCGCACCGGCGCCACGTTTTTCAACGCCGGGTGGAACAGCGGGGCATGCAGGAAACAAATGCCTGCCTGGTCCATTTCCTGTTTCAGCCTGCTCTCGTCGTTCTTGAACTTGTAGCCAAGGTTTTCCATCACGTTGGAAGCGCCGCTGATGGACGATACGCCGTAGTTGCCGTGTTTGGCCACCTTTCCCCCGGCGCCCGCCACCAAAAAACAGCTGAGGGTGGAGATGTTGAAGGTGTTCTTGCCATCGCCGCCGGTACCGACAATATCCAGCACATTATCTTCCAGCTTCACCGGCACGCACAGCTCCAGCAACGCGTCGCGGAAGCCCAGCAGCTCCTCGATGGTGATGCTCCGCATGAGGAACACGGTCATGAAAGCCGCCAGCTCGCTTTCGTTGTATATGCCTTTGGAAATATTGGTCAGTATTTCCCTCGCATTTTCGCGGCTGAATGTTTTATGTTCGAACAGATAGTTGAGTATCTTTTTCATTGTCCTGATTTTATTTGTGTTACAGCCCTAACCAGTTGCGGAGGATCTGCTCGCCCTGCGGTGTGAGCACGCTTTCCGGGTGAAACTGCACGCCGCAGACGTCGTATTCCCGGTGCTGCAGGGCCATGATGTAGCCATGTTCGTCGCGGGCGGTCACTTCCAGTTCCGCGGGAAGCGTGGATTCATCTACCACCCAGGAATGGTAACGGCCAACTTCCAGCTCTTCCGGCAGGTTGCTGAACAGCCGGCCGCTGCGGGAGATGATGTTCACAGGCGTGGCCACGCCATGGTACACGTCGGTAAGGTTGGTGAGCTTTGCGCCGAAAGCCTCACCGATGGCCTGCTGGCCCAAACAAACGCCGAATATCTTTTTGGTCGGCGCATATTGTTTGATCAAAGGCAGCAGCAAACCTGCTTCTTCGGGAATGCCGGGGCCGGGGGAAAGAATGATCCGGTCGTATTGGTCCACATCTTCCAACCTGATCTCGTCATTCCTTACCACGGTCACTTTTCCTCCGATGATCTTTTCCACGAGGTGAACGAGGTTGTAGGTGAACGAATCGTAATTATCAAATACCAGGATGTTCATGTCAGATATTTTGCGCCAGGATAATGGCCTGTTTTAATGCATTGAGTTTATTGTTCACTTCCTGTAATTCGGAGCTGGCCACCGATTTGGCTACCACGCCCGCGCCTGCCTGGTAATACAGGGTATTGTTCCTGCTGAGGATGGAGCGGATCATGATGGCATGGTTGAAGTCGCCGTTGAAGCCTACAAAACCTACGCAGCCGCCGTAGAACCCGCGGGCGGTGGGCTCGTAGCTGTCTATCAGCTCCATGGCCTTGTATTTGGGCGCGCCGGACAAAGTGCCTGCCGGGACAGTGGCCGCCAGTATGTCGAACGGGCTGCTGTTGGGCTCCAGCTGGCCGGTCACCTCGCTCACGAGGTGGATCACGTGGGAGTAATATTTGATCTGGCGGTAGGTTTCCACTTCAACGTCTTTTGCATAACGGCTCAGGTCGTTGCGCGCAAGGTCTACCAGCATTACGTGCTCGGCGTTTTCTTTCGGGTCTTCCAGCAGCTGGTCCGCCAGCAGCTTATCCTGCTCGTCGTTGCCGGTTCGCCTGAAAGTGCCTGCTATCGGGTGTATCACGGCTTTACGGTCTTTGATGATGAGCTGCGCTTCGGGTGAAGAGCCCATCAGCTTGTAATCTCCGTAGTCGAAGTAAAAAAGGTAAGGGGAAGGATTGATGGAACGGAGCGCGCGGTAAACGTTGAACTCGTCGCCGCTGAATTGCCTGTGGAATGCGCGGGAGAGCACGATCTGGAATACGTCGCCGCGGAAGCAGTGCTGCTTCCCTTTTTCCACCATTTCCATGTAGGCTTCATCCGTCATGTTCGACTGCTCCTCGCCTTTGCCGGTGAAGGAATACATGGGGAAGTCCTTGTTGCGGATGAGCGATTCCACGAAGTCGAACTCGCTTTCCTGGCCGTCTACCTGGTTTTCGATCAGGTACATATCGTCCTTGAAATGGTTGATGGCGATCACGTACTGGTAAAAACGGTAACGCATCAGCGGGATGGTATTGCCTGCCGCCGGGCGTTTCTTAAAGCTGATCTTTTCGAAGAACTGCACGGAATCGTAGGCGCTGTAGCCGTAAAGGCCTTCCCCGAATGGGATCGGCGGCTTTTCGGCGAAGGTGAAACTTTTCAGGAAGGTATCCATCTCTTTGAGCACGGCGGCTTTGCTGGAAAGCTGCTTGCGCTCCACCGGCTGGCCGGGGTATTTGAACTCGAAGATGTCCATGGAGGTCACTTCAATGCCGGCGATGGGCTTGATCCCGATAAAGGACCAGCTGTTCTCGCTGGCGTTGGAATCCGTGCTCTCCAGCAGGATGGATCCGGGGAATTTGTCGCGGATGCGGAGGTAAATGCTGACGGGCGTGAATACATCAGCGAGCATCTTCTTTGACCTTGTTTTTACCTGAATTTGTTTCATACGCAGTTGTTCGTCATTTTTATCGGCCGTATGGCACCTTCGGTCTCATACGTACATATTTGTCTTTTCAATTGCCGAATGGCATTTTCTTTTTCCGCCTGGTTACGGAACCGGCTGAAAACGAAGAAGGCCCGCTGTGTACAGCGAGCCTTCTTTTTAGTATGTTCAATACAAACACGGCACTGCTACACAGCGGAGAAATTGCCTGCGTGCCACCAGAGTTTGTATGTATTGTTCATTTGCATTATGAGGGCAAATATGCAGGGTTTTATCGGAAAATGCAAATTTTATTTTCTTCATTTTACAGTACGCCTTTGGTGCTGGGTAATTGCATATTGTCCGGGTTCCGCTTCACGGCCATTTTCACAGCTTTTGCGAAAGCCTTGAAGATCGCTTCTATCTTATGATGCTCGTTCTCCCCTTCCGCCTTGATATTCAGGTTGCATTTAGCCGCGTCGGAGAAGGATTTGAAGAAGTGGAAGAACATTTCGGCAGGCATATCCCCCACCTTTTCACGGTTGAACTTCGCATCCCACACGATCCAGCTGCGGCCGCCGAAATCGATGGCCACCTGGGCCAGGCAATCGTCCATGGGCAGGCAGAAACCGTAACGTTCCATGCCTTTTTTGTCCGCAAGCCCCCTGGCAAAAGCCTCTCCCAGCGCGATACCGGTGTCTTCGATGGTATGATGCTCATCGATATGCAGGTCGCCTTTGGCGCGGATGGCCAGGTCTATGCTGCCGTGGCGGGCGATCTGGTCCAGCATATGGTCAAAAAAGGCCAGGCCGGTATGGATATCCGCCTGCCCCGTCCCGTCCAGGTTCAACCCGATATGGATATCGGTTTCCTTGGTGGTGCGGGTATGTTCCACCTTCCGGAGCCCGATCTTGAGAAACTCATAGATCCGCGCCCAGTCCGTTGTTTCCAGCACGATCACGTCTTTGAGGGATTCGTCGCCTTTTACTTCGGCTGCGCCCAGGCCGGTGCCCTCGTTCAGCCAGATAGCCTTAGCCCCCAGGTTCTGGGCGAGCTTCACGTCTGTAATGCGGTCGCCGATCACAAATGAATTGGCGAGATCGTATCCTGCTGTGAAATACTGGCCCAGCATACCGATACCGGGTTTGCGCGTGGGCTTGTTGTCTGCCGGCAGCGATGCATCTATATGTTCGCGGGCAAACACGATGCCTTCGTTGGCAAACGTGCGGATAATATGGTTATGCGCCGGGTGGAAGGTGTGCTCGGGGAAGGAATCAGTGCCCATACCGTCCTGGTTGCTCACCAGTACCAGCTCGTAATCCAGTTCCCTGGCTATTTTCCCGAGATAGGTGAATACTCCCGGATAAAATTCGACCTTTTCCAGGCAATCGATCTGGTAAGTGGGCGGCACTTCGCGGATCATGGTGCCGTCGCGGTCTATGAATAACACCCTCTTGCTCATGCTGGTATGGATTTTAATGTGTCAAGCAATGTAACATTCTCTTCAGGCGTGCCGATGGTGATGCGGAGGCAGCCGGCGCAGAGCTCCACTTTGGAGCGGTCGCGCACGATAATGCCCCGGGCTACCAGCTGGTTGTAAATGCCTTTTGCATCCACAGTTTTCACCAGCAGGAAGTTCGCATCGCTGGGGTACACCCGCTCCACGATGGGCAGCTTCGCCAGCTCATCCTGCAATTTATTGCGTTCTTCCACGGTCTCTTTGATCCAGCCGTTCACCTGGCCGATATTATCCAGCGCCTGCAAAGCCAGCTCCTGCGAAGCCTGGTTGATGTTGTAAGGCGGCTTGATCTTGTTGAACACGTTGATGATATCTTCGCTGGCAAAGGCCATCCCTACGCGCAAGGCGGCAAGGCCCCAGGCTTTGGAAAGCGTTTGCAGGATCACCAGGTTCGGGTATTCGGTCAGTTCCTGTATGAGTGACTTCTGCCGGGAAAAATTGATGTACGCTTCGTCTACCACCACGATGCCGTCGAAGTTGTTCAGCACCATTTCAATGTCTTCGCGGTTGATGGCGTTGGCGGTGGGATTGTTGGGGGAACAGATGAAAATGAGCCGGGTATTTTCATCTATTGCGCTTTCGATCGCCTCCAGGTCCAGCTGGAAATCCGGTGTGAGAGAGGCTTTGCGGACGGTCACATCGTTGATGTTGGCGCTTACTTCGTACATGCCGTAAGTTGGCGGGCACAGCACCACGTTGTCTATGCCCGGGCGGCAGAAGGCCCGGTAAAGGATGTCTATCGCCTCGTCGCTGCCGTTGCCGAGAAAGATATTCTGCGGGGGCACTCCCTTGATCTCCGCCAGGCGGTATTTCACCTTCCATTGCAGCGGGTCAGGATAACGATGATAGGCCGTTGGAAGCGGGGAGCCGAAGCTGTTCTCATTTGCGTCCAGGTATACGGAAGCCTCGCCTTTGAACTCGTCGCGGGCGGAGGAGTAAGGCACCAGTCTTTTGATATTGTCCCTTAAAATACTATCCAGGTCGAACATATGTCTACATGTTTTTAATTCTGATTGAAACTGCATTCCTGTGCGCTTCCAGTCCTTCAGCCGCCGCCATGGCCTCGATGGCCGGGGCCAGGGCCTTGAGCCCTTCACGGGAGAGGCGCTGGAAGGTGATCTTCTTCACGAAGCTGTCTACGCTCACGCCGCTGTAAGCCGTGGCGTAGCCATTGGTAGGCAGGGTGTGGTTGGTGCCGGATGCGTAATCGCCCGCGCTTTCGGGGGAATAGTTGCCGAGGAAAACGGAACCGGCGTTCACTACGCGGGTAGCAAGCACTTCGTCGTTTTCGCAGGCCATGATGAGGTGCTCTGGCGCATAGGCGTTGAGCATGTCCATGGCCTCGTCGCGGTCGTTTACCAGCACCAGCTTGCTGTTGTCCAGCGCTTTGGCGGCAAGTTCTTTCCGGGGAAGCAGCGCCAGCTGGGCAGCCACTTCTTTTTCAACGGCCGCGATCACTGCATCGGAGGTGGTAACGAGCAGCACCTGGCTGTCCGCCCCGTGCTCTGCCTGCGAAAGCAGGTCTGCCGCAACGAATGCGGGCACGCAGGAATCGTCTGCAAACACGGCTACTTCGGAAGGACCAGCCGGCATATCGATCGCTACGCCGGCGCTGTTCACCAGCTGCTTGGCGCAAGTCACGTACTGGTTGCCCGGCCCGAAGATCTTGTACACTTTCGGCACGCTTTCCGTGCCGTAGGCCATGGCGCCGATGGCCTGTACGCCTCCCACCTTGAACACCTGTGTAATACCGGTATAACGGGCGGCCCAGAGCACCGCGGGATGCACGGCGCCGTCTTTCCCCGGGGGCGTGCAAAGCACTATCTCGCTGCAGCCGGCCAGCCTGGCGGGAATAGCCAGCATCAGGAGGGTGGAGAACAGCGGGGCGGTGCCTCCGGGAATATATAGACCGACTTTTTCGATGCCTACCGGTTTGCGCCAGCACTGTACGCCGGGCATGGTTTCCAGCAGCGTCACCTGCTCCACCTGCGCGCGGTGGAACATTTCAATATTGTCGGCAGCGGTGCGGATGGCGCTTTTGAGGGACTCGTCCAGCTCGGCGTCCGCAGCCTCAAATTCTTCAGGGGAAACGAAGACCCTGTCCAGCGTTACTTTATCGAACTGCCCGGTATAGCGGCGCAGGGCCTCATCTCCATTTTCTTTCACATCGCCGAGAATGGCGGAAACGGTGTATTCCAGCTGGCGGGTGTCGAAAACAGGGCGTTTCAGCAGCTCGCCCCATGTATCTTTCTCCGGGTAACGGATAATTTGCATAGCTCTTTTTTTTAAACGACCATTTTCTCGATCGGCACTACCAGTATGCCTTGCGCGCCGGCGGCCTTGAGGCTTTCGATGATGTCCCAGAAATCGTTTTCATTCAGTACGGAGTGCACGGAGCTCCAGCCTTCTTCCGCCAGCGGCAGTACGGTGGGGCTTTTCATGCCGGGCAGCAGGCCGATGATCTCGGGCAGCTTGTCGTTGGGCGCGTTCAGCAGCACATATTTGTTGTTCTTGGCCTTTTTCACGGCCTGTATGCGGAACTGCAGCTTGGCCAGCAGCTGCCGCTGTTCGGGCGCCAGCTTGTCGTTGGATACCAGCACGGCTTCAGA